>CAZQFT010000008.1:0-12667 GCA_964592565.1 uncultured Lachnospiraceae bacterium | reverse complement strand
AACGCCGCGCAGAAGTTTTGGGAAGAGGAAAGTAAAATTTTGCTTGATAAAAACTTTTAACCCTATTTTTTGAGAGAGATTTCAAATCACTTACACTTCCAATCAACACTCCATCCAAATAAAGTTTGTTCTGCAAATCGAATCCATTTGCAAAAGTTTGATTTTTCTGCAATTTCGCAACAGTTTTTTCAATCCAATCTTGCTTAGATGTCAAAAATTCATCAATTTTATCTTTAGATAAACCCCTTGGCACTTTCAAAAGTGCTGTTTGGCTATCTAGAATCTTCAAAACAACAGTTTTTCTTCTTTGTCTTTCAATTTCAACTTTCACAATAACTCCTAAAACCCACAATTGACAACTTAAAAGCTCATTCAACCAATTTTTCTTTTTTTAAGTCAATTTTATTCAAATTATATCACATATAAAAAATTAAAGCAAAAGAAAATATATATTGTTTTGTTTTGCATAACACCACAACATATTGTGTATTATGTTACATAACACCAATCATTTTGTTGAATTATGTGCATTTTTTTAGATAATTTCTAAAATTTATTTGACATTAAATTTTATTAATATTATAATTTTTACATAGAGGTAAATTTTTATGGCATTTAATTCAAGCAGTCAAATTTCATATCTTGTACTTGACAGCCTTTCAAACGGCTCAAAATACGGACTAGAAATCATCGAATACATCTCTCAGAAGACTGGCGGAAATTATATCTTAAAGAAGCCAACTCTTTATTCATGCCTTACAAGAATGGAAAAGAAAGGTCTTGTTTCATCATCATATTGGGGAGAAAGTGAACTGGGTGGAAAACGCCACTATTACACAATTACAGATGACGGAAAACGAGAACTTGAACAACTTTCCATTGAGTTTCAAAATTTAACATTTTCAGAAGCGCCTGCTCCAGAAAAAACATTATCAAACACTCCTTCCACACCAAGCGAAACAACACAACAAGCAAATCCTGTTGTTGAATTTGTCAACACAATCGTTGAAAACGATGAAACATCGAAGCACAATCAAGACAAGCCAGTCTTTTTGCAACAAGACAACTTTTTTGATATCGTAAAACCTGTTACAAAAAAAGAAGAGAATGTTCAAGAAAAAAATGACATAATTGAAAATCAAATCGACATTTTCAGTTTCCAAGCAACCCTCCCACCAGAACCTGCTCAAACTGAATCGAAAGCACTTGTCGACTCTATCGAGGACAACAACTCTCAAACAACAGATTCATCTCATGAAGAGAAGATGAAATATTATCAAAAGATTTTGGAAGAAACTCCACAACAAGACGATGCAAAGTTTTTGGACTCAAACGAAAAACTCACACCAGTTCAAGAAGCACAAAACCGCTCAATTTATGATACTTCAAACGATTTAAAGAAATATCGCAAGCGTAAAAGTTTCTCTGAAAATCAAATTGAAATGGCAATGGTTTATGAAAACACTGAAGAAAAAGAAATTCAAAGAGAAAGAATTGAACAACTTAAACAAGCCATGTTGAACACTCGTCAAGGAAATGTCCCTAAGGATATTTATTTCCCAGAACAAACAACAATTTCTGAGCCAAAACCTGAAGAGAAAGTTTTTGCAAACGAAATCAAATTCGAACCTACAAAATTGCAGCCTGCTACAGACATCTTGCCTGTTGACGCAAAAGAAGCAAAAGATGACGCTGTGTTTATTACTCACAGAATTGACGCTTCACAAATGCCAATTCAGAAAAAGATTTCTCCTACAAACATTGAGGTCAACATTTATGACGACAACCTCCCAGCACCAAAACGCAACTCTGATTTAGAACCAACATACAAGGATATGATGGCGAAACTTTTTGAGCGTAAAAAAGAAAAAACACCTCAACCTACAATCCCTACAACAGCAATTATAGAGGAAGAACCTCAAGTTCAAAGTTTCACTGATTATAACAGCTTGAAAAAATATTACTCAACGCACGGCATTGAATTTAAAGAATATCGCAAATCAAATGTAACTCGTCACCACAACACAAATTTCTTAAATTTTATTAATTCCGCAATTTTACTCCTACTTTCTGGAATTGGATGTTCGGTCTTATATGGAATAATCAGTTCGCTTCAACTTACAAAAAATGAAACAAATTTCATGTTTTACACACTTCCCGCTTTATTCCTCGTTTACTTCATTTACACAGGCATAAAATATAAGGTTGCACCAAGCAAAAAAGCAACACTGACTTACAACGCTGTAATAAACTGGGCAATAGCACTACTCGCCTCAATAATCACATTTGTAATCAATGTAATGTGCGGCATGCAATTCGAAACCATGTCATCATTCTTGACAACTTTACTTGTCCCAATCTTCGCAATTTTACTCATCTTTCCAATAAATTACTATATTAAGAAATTTATGTACAAGAAATATGCTAGATAAAGTAAAAATTTTAGAAATGGATGTATAAAATATTAAATGTGATACACAATAGAAACAAGTTAAGATTAAAAAAACTTAACTTAAAAATGAAAAGAGATTAATTAGTTCGTGCAGAACAAATGTATCATCTCTTTTCTTTTTTTATTCTGTTAACAAGTTGCATAAACAAATTTACTACAACAAAGATTGCAACAAGACAAATCGTTATAAGCAAAATATAAAAAGCAGAATTATCAAAAAGAGTGCTTAGAAGTAAAACAACCAACCCAGAAATAATTTCTCCAATTAAAATCGAAATGAATGCCTGCCACCACTTTAAATTTGAAAATCCAGCAATCAAACTTCCAGTATATACCCCTGTCAACGGCAACGGCACAGCAACAAACAACGCAATTGACATACACTTCTTTACAACACTTTGTTTACTGCTCAACTTCTCAAAATCTGATTTGTATTTTTCTTGAACACTAGAAACAAACCTCTCATATATAAATCCACTCGTTCTTTTTTTTATAAATTTAGCAAGCATAATAATTAAAACTGACGGCAAAACACTTCCAATCACGGCAAGTAAGAAACACATTATTGGAGATAACACTTCATTGCCCCAAATTTGCATAGACATCCCAAGCGGAATTGCAACTTTACTTTCCAACATAGGCAAAAGGGCAACAATAAAAATAACCCATTCAACAGACAAATTATCAACAAGAAAATCCAACATGATTTATTATATGTTTAAGTTTAATTAAATTATAACTTCAAGTTTTCTTTATCATTACACAAAACCTTGGCCTTTACAAAAAAAATACAAAACCAGCCTCAATTCTCTTTGTGAATCAAAAATGCTATCAAAAAACCACCCTGCCGTTTGGGTGGTTTTGTTTATTAGAATTATTTTTCTGAAATAAGTTTCTTAGCATGCTCAATGGCAGTATTTGAAACATCAATTCCTCCGTCAATAAGTCTTGCAATCTCAACAATCGCTTGTGCATCATCCAAGGTTGTAACAGTAGAAATTGTATTTTCATCAACAACCTTCTTTTCAACAAGCAAAAATTCATCAGCCTTAGCCGCAACAACTGGCGTGTGTGTAATACAAATAATCTGAGTGTATTTTGAAATATTTGCAAGTTTTTCTGCCAGTTTTCCAGCCGTATGCCCGCTTATTCCAGAATCAACCTCATCAAAAACAACAGTTTGCACCTTTTCTTTATCAAGCATAACATTCTTAAAAGCAAGTAAAAGACGAGAAAGTTCGCCTCCCGAAGCAGTTTTATGCAACTCTTTTAAATCTTGACCCTTGTTTGCAGAAAATCTGAATTTTACTGAATCGTAACCATTTTTTGAAGCAGCAATTCTTTCAAAATTGATCTCAAACTTAGCACCTTTCATCTCAAGGTCTTCCAGTTGCATCTCAAGTTGAGCAGACAAATCTTTTGCATAATTCTTTCTTTTCAAACTTAATTTTTCGCACAAGTCATTGAGATTTGCAGAACACTCCTGTTTTTCTTTTTGAAGTTTTTCCAAAAGGAATGCACTGCCTTCAAGTTCCTCAAGCTCTTGTTTATACTTCTCCAAATTATCCAAAACAGCCTCGATCGAACCGCCATATTTTCGGGTTAACTTTTTGATAAGTTCAAGACGAGAATCCAATATTTCAAGTTCTTTTGGATCATACTCAGTATTCTGTTTTATATTTTCCAGTGTATCAACAACATCCTTCAACTCATAATAAGAATTTTCAATTCTATCACGACATTCTTCAATATCTTTAAAAGTTGACAAACTTGAAAGAATTGTCTTTGTTTCATACAAAAGTGCCAAAACATTATCGCGTTGCCCATCAAGTTTAGCGAGAGAAGAACCAACTCTGTCAAAAATATTTTCAGAAGATTGAATGAAATCCAAACGTTCTTTAAGTTCAACATCTTCGCATAATTGCAAATTTGCATTTTCAATTTCTTGAATTTGGAAATTTAAGATTTCCTTTGTGCGTTCTCTTTCAAGTTCATTGCCACCCAAAACTGCAATTTTCTTATCAATTTCTCTCAATTTTGAATCATAGGACGAAACTTTTTCTTTCAATCCATCAAGTTGCCCACCCGCAAACTTGTCAAGAAGTGAAAGGTGATTGTTTACATTCAAAAGCCCAACACTGTCATGTTGCCCACAAAAATCCGCTAATTTTTCAGCCAATTCCTTAAGCATCTTTGCAGTTGCAGGATAACCATTAATCTTTACAGATGACTTTCCATCTACAGAAAGGGTGCGTGTTATGATAAGTTCGTCCTCAACATCAATTTCTTGTTCTGTCAAAAATTCTAAGACTTCGTTTGAAAGATTACTAAACACTCCATCAACTCTCAACTGATTCTCTCCAGAACGAATAAGACTTTTATCCGACTTAGCACCCAATAAAAAACTGAGAGCATCAATAATAATACTCTTACCTGCACCAGACTTCCCCAAGATGCAATTAAAGCCTTCCGTCAGGTTAACAGTCTGTTTCTTAATCAGTGCCACGTTATTTAACAAAATTGATGTCAGCATCTTTCAAACCTCATTTGATTATACAACATCCACAAAAAAATATCAACTAATTAAAGCATAAGGTCATTTAAAGTTACAACCGCTTCGCCAGCAAGAACTGTTGAAGGAAAAATCAACATAACCGTATCATCTCCATAGGTCGCACCCATAAGTTCATTCAAATTGAGTTTGTCAATAAAAGAACAAACGCTCGACCCCATACCTTTAATAGTTTTTACAACCGCCAAATTTAAAGCAGACTTAATTGAAATTACGCTTTCTTTAAAGATTGTTATGTATTTGTTTGAAACAACTTGTTGTTCTCCACCCAAAATCGCGTATTTATATTTCCCGCTGGCACTTTGAATTTTTGTCAACCCCAACTCTTTGATATCACGAGAAATCGTTGCCTGCGTAATCTCAAAATTTGCATTTTTAAGTTCGCGAGCCAACTCCTCTTGCGTTTCTATTTCTTTAGTTGAAATAAGTTCCAAAATTTTTGATTGTCTTGAACTTCTTGCCATTTCAAACTCCTTAAATCGCTATATCCCTTTATTTTAGGGCGATATAGCCGTTGTGCATAAATATAAATTCATGTTTATTCATGCATTTTTGAATATTATACAACAAAATTTATAATTATGCAAGTGATTTTTGCATAATTATTCGTTAATTTTTTATAAAAATTGCATTTTTTGCAAATTTATAAAAACCAAATCTATAAATATAAGATTTTGTGTATATTCGGTTTTAAAAGTATAACCAACCCATTTAAAATATTTTTCACCACATAACCTTCCGAAAACATTAAACAAAAACAACAAATTCAATAACATAGACTCATTTTTAGAAACAATCAACTCCACCCCACTAAAATTTCATTGGTCACCAAAGCCCCACCCCAAAACCAATCCATCACTACTTAGCAAATGATAAAATCAAAAATCTATAACCCACACCTACTAATCAACACAAATTTACAACATAAAAAAAAGACATATCAATATGATATGCCATTTTTCTATCTATTTTATCTCTATAATTTCTTCATTGTTCAATGCAGTTTGAACCAACTGATCAATATTCAAATTCCTCTCCAAAAACTCCGCCCTTTTAATTGTTGGATGGATTACAGGATTTTTTGGAAGAAAGACCGTACAACAATCTTCATAAGGCAAAATTGAAGTTTCGTAGGTTCCAATCTTTTTTGCAACAGCCATAATTTCTTCTTTGTCGTAAGCAATAACAGGCCTAAACACAGGCAATGTTACAACAGAATTTGTGACATTCATACTTTGCATCGTTTGACTAGCAACCTGTCCTAAACTTTCACCAGTAACAATTGCACCCAAACCATTCGCCTCACAAAGTTTTTGTGCAATACGCATCATAATTCGACGCATAATAGTTATCATATACTCAGCATCACAATTCTTATGAATTTCCTCTTGTATCTCTGTAAATGAAATCACATGCAATTTAATTTCATCACAATACACAGAAATTTCTTTTGCAAGTTCAATCACTTTTTCTTTTGCCTGAATACTCGTATATGGATAAGAATGAAAATGAACCGCCTCAAGTTTCAAACCTCTTTTTGCCATAAGATATCCCGCCACGGGACTATCAATACCACCAGACAAAAGCAAAAGTCCTTTACCAGCACTACCCAAAGGTAGTCCACCAGCACAAGGCATAAGATTTCTATATATATATGTTTTCCGATTAACACGAACCTCAACTTTAATTATCTCATCAGGATTATACAAATCAACTTGCAAGTGAGGCCATTTTTCCAAAACAACACCACCAAGATGTTTATCCAAGTCCATTGAAGTCATGGGAAAACTTTTATCAGCACGTTTTGATTCAATCTTAAAAGTTTTTACACCAGACAAATCAATATCTTTTACATAACTTTCAATATTTTCCATAGTTGCATCAATTTCAACCGCAGGAGCAACTCCAATAAGACCAAAAACCGTCTGTAACCTTTCAACAATTTCATCTTCATCTTTTGGATCATATTCTGAAACAACAAGCCTTCCCTGAGTTTCCTCAATTTTTGAATAAATACCGCGCAATTTTTTCATCATATTCCACTTTAAGAGTTTGATAAATTCATGGCGATTTCTCCCCTTCAAAAACAACTCCCCAAATTTTACAAGCAAAACATTTTTCATTAAGACACCCTTTCTTTAATATTTTGATATACCCCTTTAATAACCTTAGCCGCCTCTCTAATTTCAGATTCAGTTTGATACGCGTTAAAACTTACACGCACACTTGATATAATATCTTCCTTATCAACACCAATATTTTCCAAAATTCGATTTCCAGCCTTTTTAGAAGAGCAAGCACTACCCAAACCAACTACAACACCATTTTCGTTAAGAGCATGCAACATAGTTTCACCCTTAACACCACCAAAAATCAAACTTTCGATGTAAGGAGACCCTTTAAAGTCAAGAATCCTTAAGCCATCAACAGCATTCAACTCGTTGTTAAAAGCATTTTTAAGAGATTTAGCCTTTTTATAATTCTCACATTCATCAATAAGTTCCACAGCCTTTTTAAATTGCATTATGCCTGCAACATTCTCCGTTCCAGAACGCAATCCATATTGTTGTCCACCACCTTGAAACAACTCCTTAAGAGCATTTTTATTTTTCACATAAAGACCAGCAACACCCTTCGGTCCATGAAGTTTATGCGCACTAAAGGAATATAAATCAACTGCAGTCTTTCTTAAAGAAAAAGGAATTTTCATAAATCCCTGCACACCATCAACATGATAAATTGCACGAGGACAATACTTATTTTTTAATAACGAAATCTTTTCAATATTGTTAATTGCGCCGGTTTCATTGCTTACATGCATAATACTTATAAGTCGAGTTTTCGAATTTAAAACAGCCTCAAGTTTAACTAAATCAACCTGCCCATTTTCATCAAGTGGAATTATATGGACTTTATACCCATCCAACTCCAGTTTCTTTGCTATATTGAACACAGAAGGATGCTCTCCAGCAGAAAAAACATATTCCCAGTCACCATTTCTCAAAGAGCCCTTTACTGCAAGATTATTACTTTCTGTTGCACATCCAGTAAAAATAACATTGCCCTCTTTAGCATCCAATCTTTTTAAAAAAAATTGCTCTGCATAATTCAGAAGTTTGGACACTTCAAGAGATTGAATTGACAAGGCGGAAGGATTATAAAATTGATTGCATGAAAAATGCTTGTGCACTTCTACACATTCTTCAAACATCTTAGTAGTCCCAGCATTATCAAGAAAAATCATTTAAACCTCGCACATAAAGTATGTATTATGCACATACTACACAAGATGTTGTGTAGTATGCAACATTTTATCTAAGTTTAGCCCCCAATCTAAATTCAAGACTTCTCAAAATTTTATTAATTACAGCACCAATTTCATCCCCAGTTAAAGTCTTTTCTTCAGACATAAACTGAATTTTATACGCCATACTTTTCTTACCTACTCCCAAAGCATCACTTCTGTATATATCAAACAAATTAACATCATAGAAAATTTTGCCACAAGCAGATTTTATAGCACTCATCAATTGATCATTTGTCACAGACTCATCAACAACAACAGCAATATCACGCTCAACAACAGGGAATTTTGAAATTTCTTTTGTTGAATATTGCTTTTCTGGCAATGAAGCAAGGTAATCCGTATCAACTTCTGCATAATATACATCTTGAGAAATATCGTAGTTTTTTAGAACAGTTTTATGCACTTTTCCGAACCAACCAACAACCTTTCCGTCCATCGCAACAATATCACCACTTACACCACTATGAAGATAAGGCTCTTTTGAACGCTCCAACTTATAAGAAATTCCACTTCCCAAAAGCAGATTTTCGACCAACCCCTTCAACATAAAGAAATCATACCCATTTTCACAAACCGCAATTGACAAACGATTGTTTTCAACTGGAAGTTCAGTAAGTGGCAAAGATTTTGGTTGATAAGTTTTCCCTGTTTCAAAGAATCTCAAATCCTTATTTCCAACTGACAAATTATAAGAAATATCAAGCAACAAAGCATGGGCCATAATCGTTCTTGCAGTAGACAAATCTTCACTAATTGGATTTGCAATCTTAATAACATTTCTTCTTACATCATCTTGTGCAAGCAATAATTTATCACATGCAGATTCACTATAAAGAGAATAATTAAGCGTTTCATAAAAACCAGCATCAACCAGAATGTTTTTCAAACCATTTTCCATAACAAGACGAGGTTCATATTGTCCAACAGTTATTTTAGAGTTTTCAAACAACCCACCCTCAACATCGTTATAAACATCATAACCATAAATTCTGATAATTTCTTCAGCAATATCATTGTCATTATTCAAATCTTCTCTCAAAATTGGAGAGATACAAACCAATTGATCACCATTAACTGTTGTTTTAATTCCTAAATTAGTCAAAATCTCAACAACCTTTTCTTTAGAAATATCAATGCCCAAAATCTTAACAACCTTAGAATAAGATATATTCAAAACTTTTTCTTGTCCAAGTTTTTTGCTTGACACATCAATAATCCCATCAACAACTTCGCCACATCCAAGTTTAGAAACCATGTGCAACGCACGCTTAAGCGCAAGTGTTGGACAATTAACATTAACTCCCTTGCTGTACCTTGCCGAAGAATCAGTTGAAAGACCATATTTTTTTGCAGTCAAACGCACACTTTTTAAATCGAAAACAGCACATTCAAAAACAGTATCCATTGTATCATCAGCAATACATGAATTGACCCCACCAATCACACCAGCAATTACAACCGGTTTGTTTGCATCCGCAATAACCATAACATCTTCATCAAGATTATAAGTTTGTCCATTAAGAACGGCAATCTTTTCATCTTTACTCGCTTGGCGCACAATAATTTGTTTTCCATCAAGATATCTATAGTCGAACGCGTGCATCGGTTGCCCTTGCTCAACTAAAACATAATTTGTTATATCAACCATAGTATTAATAGTTTTAATACCAACAGCATGAAGGCGACTTCTAAGCCACAAAGGAGAACGCTCAAGTTTAATATTTTTCACATAAGCAGCCGAATAACGAGGACAATTCTCGGTTTTTACATCAACATTTACATAATCGTTAACATTACCGCCAACTGTTTTATAAGAAATATCAAATTCTTTAAATTTCTTGCCATAAATCGCACAAATTTCTCGTGCAATTCCAACCACGCTGTTACAATCTGGACGATTTGGAGTAACATTAATGTCAAAAACAACATCATTCAGCATCAAGGCATCTTCAATTTTTTGTCCAACATTAAAATCATTAGGCAAAATTAAAATACCATTTACACCAGCACCTTCAAAATAATTTTCATCAATTCCAAGTTCTTCTCCAGAACAAAACATCCCATCGCTTTTTACACCACGGAAATTTGTTGGTTTGATTTTTACACCATTTACAAGATCAGCCCCATCAAGAGAAACCGGCACAATAGCCCCCTCAAAAATGTTTGTTGCAGAAGTAATAATCTGAACAGACCTATCTCCCAAATCAACCTGACAAACAAACAACCTATCCGCTTCTGGATGTTTTTCCTTTTTAGTAATTCTTCCAACAAAAACATCATGCAAATGTTCGTTGACATATTCCATTTCTTCAACTTCAAAACCAGCGGCAGTAAGTTTTTGCGCAAGTTCTTCCGCAGAAACATCAATATCGACAAAATCTTTCAACCAATTATATGTTACTTTCATCTAAATTCTCCTTTTTGCACTTTGCATATTACACTTTGTGTTGCGTAATATGTTACATAATACACAACATGTAGTATTTCTTCTAATTTACCATTTATCTCATTTGTTTCAAGAATCTCAAGTCATTTCTAAACAAATATTTAATGTTTGGTATTTTATTTGTCACCATTACACTTCTGTCAATCCCCGGCCCAAAAGCAAATCCACTATATTTTTTACTGTCAATCCCAGACATTTCCAAAATTGCAGGATTTACAATTCCACCGCCAAAGAATTCTGAAAAACCAGTCCCCTTACATAGAGAACACCCCTTACCCTGACACATTTGACAAGTAGCATCAATTTCAATACTTGGCTCTGTAAATGGGAAGAACGCCGGCCTAACTCTCATTTTTACATCTTTACCATACAAACGCACTGCCATCTCTTTAACCATAATCATAAAGTCTTTAAGTCCAATATTTTCATCAATAACAAGCGCTTCAAACTGATTAAAGATTGGAGAGTGAGAACTGTCATCATCATTTCTGTAAACCCTTCCTGGGCACACAATCTTAAATGGAGGTTTCATAGTTTCCATCGCCCAAACTTGAGCAGGAGAAGTGTGAGTCCTCATCAAAATCTTATCAGTGATATAAAAACTGTCTTGCATATCTCTTGCAGGATGATTTTTAGGCACATTCAAAGCCTCAAAGTTGTGATAATCCGTATCAATTTCTGGCGTTTGAATAACAGTAAACCCCATTTCAACACATAAATCGATAAACTTATTATTAAATCTGGTCAATGGATGAAGCGCACCACGCTTGATTCCCTTACTTGGCTCAGTAATATCAACTTTTTCCCTTTCCATTTCAGCGATAAGTTCCGCATTTTCTATATCACAAATTTTAATGGTAAGAGAACCTTCAATTTGCTCCCTTACAGAGTTCGCCAATGAACCAACCTCCCTGCGACTTTCAGCAGGAACATCTTTCATTCCACGCAAAATTTGAGTCAATGCCCCAGATTTTCCCAAGTATTTAACCCTAATTTCATCCAAACCTTTTAAGTCTTGTGCAGTTTCAATTTCTTCAAGACCTTCTTTCAAGATTTTTTCAAGTTGTTCTTTCATTTTATCTCCTTTTAATAACAAAAAAACCGTCCCAATTATTAGGACGATTAGATCGTGTTACCACCTAACTTCATGCACAAAAATGCACCTCATTGTAACTTTTACGCAGTTTCACGGCAACCCCTACACAAAAAAATCTTCAAGGTGCGGCTAGAAAGTGAATTCAACAACCTATTTTCACCCAATTTTCAGCAAAACATGGGCTCTCTGAGAAAAATCAGCCATCTACTAGTCCTTCATCATCGCTTTTAATGCTCAAATTTTATCATATCACAACATTATTGTCAACTAAAAATTTGTAAATTCCACAAAAATATGTTAAAATTCTGATATGAAAAAATTTGAAAAATTTAAAATAGAAAACATTGAAAACCTAAAACAGCCAACAATATTTTTTTGGTTGAAAAGTCAAGGATTTTCAGAAAACTATATCAAACACCTACGAAGAGAAAATATGATTTTTCTAAACAATACTCCAGTCAATATTAGAGCAAAAATAAATAATGGTGACTTACTCGAAATTGCACAAAACCCAAACAGAGCAACACAGATACAAAAATGCGATGGAAAGTTAGAAATTCTTTTTGAAGATGAAGACTTTTTGATTGTAAACAAACCCCACAACCTTGCTTGCATGCCAACACGCTCTCATTTTGCAAACAATTTAGGCGGACAAATTTGTGCTTATATGGGAGATGACTTTACCTTACGAATAGTAAACAGACTTGACCGAGAAACAGCAGGCATTGTTGTAATCGCAAAAAATGTAATCGCTTCCAACAACATAAAACTTGAGAAAGAATATCATGCACTAT
>CAZQFT010000007.1:7454-15561 GCA_964592565.1 uncultured Lachnospiraceae bacterium | reverse complement strand
AATAAATTCCACAATAAAACGAAAATACAAAACAATTATTTATTCGATATTTAAATAAAAAAAGGCTTTCGCCCTTTTTTAATCAATTAAGTTGTAAATTCCTAAAAATTTCTTTTTAATTTCTTCATTTCCAGCACTGAGCCTGTCGTTTGAAGGTTTCAGTTTCTTTGTTTCAAGAATTTCAAACTTTAAGCCATGATCGACAACAATCTTGTCACAAACACCAACATAAGAAACCACTTTGCCTGTCTTTTCAAAATTAATATATTTCACGCCCTTACGATATCTTCCACTGATTGGAATTTGAAGTGCGCTAAGACGCTTAACATAGCCATTATTTGCAACGATTAAAATGTCATCACTCAAATTTTGCCCTGCATAAACAACACTGTCCTTGTCCTCAAGATTTATTCCCTTTACGCCACCTGAAACTCGACCTTGAACTGCAACTTCGCTCTTCTCAAAATTGACAACATATCCATTTTTGCTGAGCATCATGAATGATTTGCCCTTAATTTCATGCTCTACATTAATCACTTTGTCATCGTCTGCAAGTTTAAGCACTTGATAATATGTCTTTGAAACAACCAAATCTTTTTCGCTACTTCTTTTTACCATGCCTTTTTGTGTAAAGAAAACAATCTCGCCCTCACCCACAACCTTAACAACAGAAACTGGCGTTTCCATGATGTCTATCGTGCGGTCAAGCGTTTTAAGAGGAATTCCCTTCTCTCTCCATTTGCACTCTGGAATTTTATCAACAACAACTTTTACGCAATTTCCTTTATCCGTAAAAATCAACACGGTATCCGTCGCTTTAACTTCCAAAAGTTGGGTGTGAATATCAAAAAGCGTTGATGTATCAGAAATTGTTTTTTGCGACTTAGAATAATTCTTCATGCTGACCTTCTTAAGAGTTTTTCCAGCAGAAAGAGCAATCAAATAGTCCTTTGTGTCTTCCATTTCTTCAATCTTATTAAGAACGATTTCGTCACTCTTGATTTCATGAGAACGGCGTGGATTTGCAAATTTTTTCTTAATTTCCAAAATCTCTTTCTTAACAACCTCAAGTTGAAGTTTTTTAGAAGCCAAAATTGCTTCCAATTCTTTAATTCTTGCCTTAAGCGATGCAAGTTCGTCTTGAAGTTTTGTAACCTCCAAGTTTACAAGTCTTGCAAGACGCATATCCAAAATCGCTTGAGCCTGTTTGTCAGACAATGCAAATTTTTCACGCAAACGCTGTTTCGCTTCACTTACATTTGAAGAGGTTTTGATTATCTTGATGACCGCATCAATATTCTTAATTGCAACAAGCAACCCCTCAACAATATGCGCCCTGTCTTTCGCAACATTTAAATCAAATTTTGTGCGACGAACAACAACATCCCTTTGGAACGCAGTATAGTAAGAAATAATCTCCATAAGCCCCAAAAGTTTTGGTTTTCCGCCTGCAATTGCAACCATGTTGATTGCAAAAGAAACCTGCAAATTGGTTGATTGGAACAAAAATCCCAAAATTTTCTTTGCATTTGCTTCTTTTTTAAGGCGAATAACCGCCCTCATTCCATTTCTATCACTTTCGTCACGAATTTCGCTTATAACAGAAAGTTTGTCTTTGTTTTTCTCTTTAAGTTCTGCAATTTTTTGCAACAACTGTGCCTTATTCACTTGGTATGGAAGTTCGCTGATTACAATGCTTTGCTTGTCGCCATTTTGTTCAATACCAACCTTTGCACGCAAAGTAATTTTGCCCTTTCCAGTCTCATACGCACTTCTAATTCCATCACCAAGAAGCATCTCTCCACCTGTTGGAAAATCTGGTCCTTTGATGATTTTCATCATCTTGTCAAGCGTAATGTCAGGATTGTCAATGTAAGCAACAACACCATCAATCACTTCTCCCAAGTTGTGTGGAGGAATGTTTGTCGCAACACCAACCGCAATACCCGAAGCACCATTTACCAAAAGGTTTGGAAAGCGCCCCGGAAGAACATCTGGCTCTTTCAATGTGTCATCAAAGTTCAATCCCCAACGAATTGTATCTTTTTCAAGGTCACGCAAAAGTTCCATTGCAAGAGGTGTCATTCTTGCCTCAGTATAACGCATAGCGGCAGCGCTGTCGCCGTCAACCGAGCCAAAGTTTCCGTGTCCATCAACAAGAGGAGCACGCAAAACAAAGTCTTGCGACATTCTTACCATTGCATCATAAACCGAACTGTCGCCGTGTGGGTGATATTTACCCATACAGTCACCGACAATTCTCGCCGATTTTCTGTATGGTTTGTCTGGCGTAAGCCCAAGTTCAAGCATTGAATATAGAATTCTTCTTTGAACAGGCTTAAGTCCGTCTTCAACTCTAGGCAACGCTCTGTCCATAACAACATGCTCTGTGTAAGGAATCATCGAATCATGCAAAACCTCTTCCAATGGCTTAAACAAAATTCCGTCACCATTATAGTGTCCGCCATTTCCATTCGAGCCGCTTCCGTTTCCACCTTCGCTTTCGTTTGGTTCAACATTTTGTTCGACAACTTCTTCTGCATCAGCAGAAATTTCCTGACTTTCCAAAGTCTTGGTTTTTCTCTCTGCCACCTTTTTTGTCGAAGGTTTCTCTTTTGGCAATGACCACATATCCAACTGCCCCTCTACAGCAACAGGAGTTTCTTCTTTCTTCTCCTCCTTTATCGGAACAAGTAATTCGTCATAGCGCATTTGCCCCTCAATTGGCTCTATTATGGTTGGTTTAAATTCTTCGTCTTTCTTCTTCACTTCAAACTCCTATCAACATTAATCCAATTTTTTGTAATCTCTCATAAAAGTGTCTTCACGGTCAAAGTTTGCGTGTTCGCTAATGTATGCTTTACGCTCTTCAATCGCATCTCCCATAAGCGTTGTAATCATTTTTTCAGCCTGAGCCGCATCTTCAATTGTAACTTGAATTAAAGTTCTGTTTTGTGGGTCCATAGTTGTTTCCCAAAGTTGTTCTGGATTCATCTCACCAAGACCTTTATAGCGTTGAATCATATACCCCTTTCCTGCGCTGGCAACTGCATCTGCAAGTTCCGCATCAGAATAGACATATTTTTCATAGTCTTTCTTATAGACCTTATAAAGCGGAGGTAAACCAATGAACACATGTCCATCTGTAATAAGTTCTCTCATATAACGATAGAAGAATGTGCACAAAATTGCACGAATATGAGCGCCATCTTGGTCAGCATCGGACAAGATGATAACTTTGTTATATCTTAAAGTTGAAATATCAAAATCCTCACCAAACCCAGTGTCAAGTGCAGAGATAATTGTTCTTATTTCCTCATTTGCCAAAACTTGGTCTACGCGTTTTTTCTCAGCATTAAGTGGTTTTCCTCGAAGTGGCAAAATTGCTTGAAATCTGCGGTCACGCCCCTGTTTAGCCGAACCACCCGCAGAATCTCCTTCCACGATGAAAAGTTCACTCTTTGTTCTGTCACGAGATGTCATTGCAGCAAGTTTGCCAACCAAGTTGAAGTTTTCCGCATTGTTTTTTGCCCTTGTAAGTTCCTTCGCTTTCTTTGCAGCAAGACGGACTTTTGCCGCTTGCTTTGCCTTGTTTACAATAACTTCTGCAAATGTTGAATTTTTCTTGTCAGCCAAAAGTTTTGTAAGTTCTTGAATTGAAAGTGCTTCAACTTCTGTTCTTGCCTCAGGATTTCCAAGTTTTGTCTTTGTCTGTCCCTCAAACTGAACATTGCTCATCTTGACATTAATTACCGTTACAAGCCCCTCTCTGAAGTCCTCGCCCAAAAGATTTGGTTCTTTATCTTTCAAAAAGTTGTTTGCGCGTGCATAATCATTAAAAACTTTCGTCAATGCACTCTTAAAGCCTATTTCGTGCATCCCACCTTCAGTGGTTGGAATGTTGTTTACATAAGAAAAAGTGTTTTCTGTGTAACTGTCAGTCGAAATAAAACTCACTTCCAAATTTACTACTTTGCTTTCTGAAGCAAAATAAAGTGGATTTTTGAAAAGTTGAGTTTTTCCTTCCACAAGATATGAAACAAAGTCCTTGATTCCGCCCTCATAGTGATAGTCGCACGCTTCATCAGTCAACTCGTCCTTAACAATAATTCTCAAGCCCTTATTTAAAAAAGCAAGTTCTCTTGCACGGCGTGAAATTGTGTCAAAACTGAATTTTTGGTCCCCAAAAACTCTGTCATCTGGCAAAAATGTAACAGAAGTTCCTGTTGTTTTGCTTGTGCCAATCTGCTTAAGTGGAGCAACAGGCACACCGCTATGTATTTTTCCTTTTTCATCTTCAAAAGAGTGAAATTCAACAAAATATTGCTTTCCGCCTTTGTTTACTGTGACCTTACACCAGCGTGAAAGTGCATTTGTTACTGACGCACCAACGCCGTGCAAACCACCAGAAAATTTGTAATTTTCATTATTAAACTTTCCGCCTGCGTGCAAAGTGGTGTAAACAACTTCAACACCGCTCTTTTTAAGTGTTGGATGCATATCAACAGGAATGCCACGACCATTATCTTCAACTGTTGCACTGCCGTCTTTGTTGAGTGTAATCTTTATCGTGTCACCATGTCCGTTTGAAATCTCGTCAATTGCATTGTCAACAATTTCCCACAAAATGTGATGATATCCACGAGAACTTGTTGTGCCAATGTACATTCCTGGACGAAGCCTAACCGCATCCAATCCATCAAGCACAACAATATCTTTTGATTCATACTTTTTTTCAGCCATAACTACCCCAACCTTCAAATTTCAATTTTTTCATGAAAAAACTGCCCAATTTAACATAAAATTTGGCAAAAACAATCACTTTTTATGCTATTTTACCACAAAAATAAAAAATATTAAAACAAAATCACGCCTTTTACGCGAAAAATAATAAAATGCCCCTTGACACAAACACCTCGGTATGATAAAATGTTAAGGCATTAAACAAAGAAAAACAATACAAAAAGAAAAGAGGATAAAAATATGAAGAAAACATTAAAACACAAAATTGCACTCGCTCTTGCAAGCGTAAGTGGGATTGCAGTTCTCAGTAGCGTAACCATGTTTGCAATCTCTGCAACAAGCAAAGGTGACGCAGTAAGAGGCTTTAAAGAGTCTGGCGAATATGGTGCAATAATTGGAAAAGAACTTGCAGCCGCAGAACAGACATTTGACAGCAAAGAATTTAGTTTGGAAAGTTTAGGAGAATATTACGACACAGTTGATAAAATTTATTCTCTTGGCCATGCTGAAGAACTTACAAAGGCGGATAAAGGAGAGTACGGAAAAGCATACGCAAACGCAGAAACAACAAATACCGCTGCGGCACTTACAATGATGGCTGCCGGAGCAACTTTCATCGGTGTATGTGCTTGTTCTATTGAAATTGTGAATCCAAAAAAGAAAGAAGAATTGGTTGAAAATTCTTTTGACAAATAGGAAAAAAATAAGAGGACTTTTAAAGGTCTTCTTTTTTGTTGTTAAGAGTGTTAAAACTAAGCACCAATTTTAATTTATCCACCCGTTCAAGACATTTTTTATTCATGTTTGTAGCATTTTTCAATGCAAGCCATTTTTATTTTAAAATAAAAAAAAGAGAGGGCTTCTCTTTAAACAACCATATATTCAAACTCAAGAGTTGCCCCACCATATACATAAATTGTCGCTGTTCGCTTTCCAAAACTTACAGTAGAACTGTCAAACCCTCTCACAATAACATTGTTGTCAGTCAGTTTCAAAACAGTAACCGCCTTGTCAAAATTGTCATAACAAATTATGCCCAAGTCGCTCAAATCATCACCAACACTAAAAACCAAATCCGTGCCCGCCTGTGTAAAAAGCATTTCCAATCTTTTATAATTTACTTTATAGTTAAACTCTGTTTTGAAATCACCATAAGACACTTTTGCAAAGAAGTTTCCAATCTCAGAAGTTTTCAAGTTTTCAACCAAACAATCTGCAAAGGATTTTTGTTGAACAAGTTGGTCGTAATAATCAAAAAAATTGAGTTTATAAACATTCAAATCAATAACTTCATTCAAATAAAAACCATCTTCCAAATCATCAGAAGAAATCGTCTTGTAAGTTACTACATATGGAACATCAAATGAAAATTTCTCGTATTCAATCTTAAATTTAAAACTGCCAGCACTTGAAGTATCAAAGTTCTTTACATTCGAACTTTGTAAGTCAACCCACCTTTGCGAACCGTCATACAGTTTCAAGCAAATCTTTGAATTCTCAAGTTCAATAGGTTGATTCACATAATATTCATTCTCTGCCATAACAACACTTGAAATGCCAGTAACCTTCTCAACATCAACGCCGTCACCACCCCCAGTTGGTGTAAGGTAACACATAACAAAAATTCCCGCCACTCCAGAAACCAAAAGCATTAAAATAAACAAAATGTGATATGTATTTTTCATACGCCTCCTTTTTTTTTGCAGCACAGGCTCGTATGATACCATTTTTTGAAACTTTCTGTCAAACAAAAATTGGCGAAAATCGGAAAAATTTCGACAAAATTTTACATAAACTTTTTACTATTTCCACATTTTGAGCAACCAAAATTTTCAACCACAATATGCAGTTTTCGCTGTTTATTTTTGATGATTGTATATTATTTTTTAAAAAAATCATATTAAAAAATATGAAAGATAAGAAGAAAATTGTTTTATGCGGCGGCGGAACAGCAGGTCATGTATATCCTGCCCTTGCAGTAGCTGAAAAACTCAAAGATTATGAAATTCATTATATTGGTGGCAAAGGAATTGAAAAAGAACTTTTAAAACAACATGCAAACATAACCTACCACGAAATTCCAACCGTCAAACTTGAGCGAAAACTGACTTTAAGAAATCTGTTAATCCCCTTCAAACTTTGTTCAGCAGTTAATTCCGCAAAGAAAACACTCAAAGAAATTAATCCAAAAATCATCTTTTCGAAAGGCGGATTTGTTTCTGTGCCTGTTGCGATTGCAAGCAAAAAACTTAAAACACCACTAATCAGCCATGAAAGCGATTTAA
The DNA here is from genome assembly GCA_964592565.1 of uncultured Lachnospiraceae bacterium. Lineage (GTDB taxonomy): Bacteria > Bacillota > Clostridia > Christensenellales > UBA1242 > Caccovivens. The sequence continues at coordinate 8,533 of CAZQFT010000007.1, read as the reverse complement.
GCCTTGGCCTTGCAAACAAAATAATTCTACGCTTCTGTGACAAAATGTGTACTGCTTTTGAAGAAACTGCAAAATGCAATCAAAAATGTGTTTACACAGGTCAGCCAATCAGAGACGCAATCTTCAAAGGAAAAAAAATAGATTTCAATTTCGACCAAACAAAGCCAACTTTACTGGTTCTTGGCGGAAGCCTTGGAGCACAATTTTTAAACGAAATAATTTTTCAAAACCTTGACAAACTAACTCAAAATTTCAATATTCTGCACATATGTGGAAAAAACAATTTCAATGAAGTCAACCACAAAAATTATAAAGGTGTCGCATATGCGGAAAATATCCAAGATTTTTATGCGACAGCAGACATTGTTCTTGCCCGTTCTGGAAGTGGCGTAATCAACGAACTTCTTGCTCTTGAAAAGCCAATGCTCTTAATTCCACTTTCAAAAAAATGTTCACGAGGTGATCAAATTGAAAACGCAAAACTCTTCACAAAACTTGGCTACGCCCAAATGATTGAAGAGGAAGACTACAGTTTTGAAAAACTTTCAACCGCTCTCGAAAATTTACTTGCCAACAGCCAGCAAATAAAATCTGCCATGAAAAAAGCCCTAAAGTCAAATGCCTCAGACAAAATTGTTGAACTAATCAAAAAATATGAAAAATAAAAAAGACCTACAGGGTCTTTAATCTTCAATTCCCATTACATAACCTGCAGGAACTTTGAAAAACTTGCTCAACGCAACGATGGCATCAAAACTTGGTTTCTTTTTTCCGCTCTCCCATTTTCTAACCATAGATTCACTAAAACCTATAGCGTCTGCCAATTGTTGTTGCGTTAAATTTCTTTCATGTCTCAGTTGTCTTATAACTTCATTATAATTCATGTAAATATTTTTATCATTTTTTTTGCGAAAATACTTGACACCGGCAACATGTTGCCGGTATATTGTATATATGAGCATACATGATAAAATTATTAATGAATTATTTACGGAGTTTAAAGATAATCCGATTTTAGAGAGTAATGATATAATCGACCTTTATTTTGGGCTTGGAAGATACATAAGAAATAAATCTAT
>CAZQFT010000007.1:0-7444 GCA_964592565.1 uncultured Lachnospiraceae bacterium | reverse complement strand
ACTATGAATATTTTCTTAAGTTTTATAATGTCACTTGTGCAGATGACATTTCTGATTGCATTATTAAAGAATTAAAACAACTTAAAATTCTTCAAAAAAATCATCATTTTTAATAATGGTGTTTTTTTCTTTTTTTTGTTTTTTAGGCGAATTTAAATTGCTTAATGCTTGCATAATTAAGTTGCTTTTGGCCGAACTATTCATTGCTCCGCCCTTTAAAAGTGTCGACAACATTTCATTTCCTTCAAACATTTTTGAAAGCATATTTTCACCAAAAAGACCATTTTGAGCAAAATTTGCATTATTTTTGCAGTTTTTTTTCAAATTTTCTGCATTTTTTTCACTTTTTTTCACTTTTTGAAAAGTTTGTGTTTTCTCGTCAAAAATCAAATCTTCTGGATAATATCCCCATGACGAATTATTTTCAAAATTATTATTCATGTTTTATGTATATGCTTGCATCTTTGATTTTAGTGTAAGTTTTATCGAGTAAAACATATAATGTTTTTAGGAGTTTTTATGAAATTAAGTGAAATGTCAAAACAAAATAAATCCGAAAAGAAAGAGCAATCTTCAACACAATCAACCCTTTCAGAAAAACAAAAAAAAGATATAAACGAAAGTTACAACAAACTTAAAAATTGCTCCGCTGATGAACTTATGACAAAACTTGCAGACGAGGTTCGACAGCAAAAATCAAACGGCACATTTGACTATGACGGACTGATTAATTCCATTGAAAAAATCAAAATTTATTTACCAAATCAAACTTATGAAAACATGCTAAGGATAATTGAAAACTTAAAATGAATTTAGACAAAATTGACAAAAGACTTTTAAAAGAAATAACAACCTTGGGGCTTGACAAGAAATGTCCATGCCTCATTTTCAGCAAACACCCGTCTCATACTAAAGAATTGCTGAGAAAGAACAAAATACATATTTTTAAAGAATATGAATTTATTAACTTAATTTATTGCAATGCTTCTCAACGGCAGATTTTTTCGCTGTCCAAAAACGAAGTGGTCGATTTTATTTCCTCAATCGCAAATGTAAATTCCTTAATGTATGTTTCAAAAAAAATTCTTGAAACAGAAAAACTTAATTGCTTTGGTGAAGGAATCGGAATTGCCTTTATCGACACAGGGATTGCACCACATTGTGATTTTATGTTGGGAAGAAATCGTGTGAGCATCTTTAAAGATTTTATCAACAACAAAACCGAATGTTATGATGACAACGGTCACGGCACATTTGTTTCTGGTGTTTGCTCTGGCAACGGCTGTTTGTCAGGTTTTAGATATGCAGGAATTGCACCAAAATCCAATATTTTCTCTCTTAAAGCCCTAAATCACAGTGGCGAAGCAAGTGCAAACAAAATTCTTGATGCAATGGAGTGGATTTTTGATAATCACAAAAACCTTGGAATAAAAGTCGTTTGCATGAGTTTTGGAAGCGAACCTCTCGGCGCAAATGATCCCATTATGCTTGGCGCGGAAGCCCTTTGGAAAGACGGATTGGTTGTGGTTGCAGCAGCCGGCAACAGTGGTCCAGAATTTCAAACAATAAAATCCCCCGGAATAAGTTCCAAAATTATTACAGTTGGCGGAATTGACGACAACAGATATGACGATTATACCTTCAATAGAAACTATTTCGAAATCGCTGATTTCTCATCGCGAGGTCCGGCGTTTAGAAACATAAAACCAGACGTCGTTGCCCCAAGCGTTGACATCATTTCTTGCGGAATAAAAAAGACTTACACAACCTTGAGTGGAACTTCCGTTGCCACCCCAATGATTGCTGGCCTTGCAGCACTTTTGATTGAAAAAAACAAAGACAACACACCAAATCAAACAAAAAACCAACTGATTAGACTTTGCCAACCACTTGGTTTTGAAAGAAATTTGGAAGGATTTGGACTTCCTTGCGTAAAAAATTTACGATAGACTAGTCAACAATTTTTCCATGCTCGAAATACACTTTTCTTTTGCAAATCTTTTCTGCAATTTCTGGTCTTGTACAAGCCAAAATAAGTGTCGTTTCAGCAGTTTTAAGTTTCTTAATCATACTTATGATTGCATCAGTATAAACATCTGAAATTTCATCAAAAATGTTGTCCACAAGCAAAAGGTCAATTTTTCTGAAAGAAAGTCTGATAAGCGACAAGATGTATTTATCTTCCGTTCTGATATTCTTAATCTTTTCATCTCTAATTTTTTCAAGTGAGAAATCAATTATCGCATTGTTAATCATTTTCTCTGCTTCGGCAGGTTGCACTCCATGTTGTTTAAGAATATATCTGAAGTTTTCATAGACTGTCTTATTCTCCAAGAAAACTGGACAATAAGGCACATATCCGATGCTTATATCTGTTTTAAAATCAATTTTTTTGAGTGGAATTTTGTTGATGTAAATTTCTCCACTGTCAAACTCTTCAAGTTTCGCAATAACGCGCAAAAGAGTTGTCTTTCCACTGTTTCTTTCGCCAATAAATGCCACACTTTCGCCGTGTTCAACATCAATGTTTATATCTTCAAGAGCATAAAATTCCTTTGTGAATTTCAATGAAAGATTTTTAATAGATAACATATCGCACCTCTAGTTTTTTATAGAATAACATATTTTTAAAAAAAATAAAAATGATTTATGACATTTCATAAACCATTTTTCAGTTATTTTTCCTCATGCTTTTTAACCTTGACAACAACTTCATCCGAAATCGGCTCGCTAAGCACCAAAATTTCTTCTTTCGACTCCTCGTTAATCTTTGTTTCGCCGACAACCACCCTGAATGTCAAATCAACATCATTTTGAGAGGTAAAAATGTAAACTCGATTTCCAAAATCTTCATATTTTTTATAGTTTTCCTGCCCAGACGAGCCATTCGTTTGACTTATAAGATATGTAAGATTATACCAATAATCCTTCTTTGGAATAAACAACACAAACGCATCTCCATTCTCTTCCCCAAAGGAAAGCAGTTGTTCTTCTTCCGTTGACTTAATTTGCAAATCTACATATTTCTCGTCTACTCGCTTGTCATCATCAAGCGTAACTTTAATTGCATAATCAGTGCTGAGTGCCCCAGTAATCTCGCTTATATGCCCAGCCTTAACTGCGGTTTCACTTTCACAACCAATCAAAATTAAACAAAAACATAAGCACAAACTTATCAAAAAAAATCTTTTCATGCGTTTATTTTCTGTATTTTTTCAAAAAAAATACATTTTTTGCGCTTTTAATGCAACTTTTGCTGCTTTTTTGTTGCTTTTAGAAATTCTGTGTCCTACAATGAAATAACAAGCCAATGACGATTGTGTTGATTGCCAACATCGATGTGCGACACTTTATGTCGTCGCATGGACAGAGATGACACTTCTTCTTTTTTTTATTACAATTCAAGATTTTAAATATTGCACAATCTAGTTTTTTGAAATTCTAGCATCGCTAAAACTCCCCCCCGTTTTTTGAAGACATTCTTTCTGTCGCCTATCAAATAAAAGACATTTACATAAACAATCAAGAAGGCAATATAAATTACCAAAAATAACGGATAAGAAACCTTAAAAACATCTTGGACATCATTTCCCGGCATGAAATACAGTGGGTCAGCCTCAATTTTTAAAACATAAATTTCAAAAAAGGCATAAATAAAGACAACTGCGAGACAAATTACTTCTTTCCAAATTGTTCTATAGTTAAATTCCGTAAATTTGAGCGTTATTAAGGAAATAGATGTGACCAAAAGCAAACTATGTGTAGTAATTGAATATAAGTTTTCAAAAAGTATGTATTGATTATTAAATCCAACCGAAGGATAAGCAAAGAAGATTAATGCACACAACAGCGAACTCATGCTGCAGAAATTATAGAAAAATTTTTTGTTTACAAAAATTGAAGCAATAAGCGACCAGCATGAAATTGCACACCATGGACGAGGCAAAAGAGTTCTCCAAAATTCATGCCAAGTAAATTCCGTCATTTTGCAAAAATTTATCACTCTTCTAGAAATTTCAAAGGCAAAAATCAAGAAAACAAGCGTCCATAAAACAATTTTTCTTGTTTTTTCGCTGCGTTTTCTAAAAATCAATGCAAACGCAACAATCGCAGCCACACAGCAAACAAGCGTAACAATATGCTGCCAGCCCCACCTTCCATTAACACTCGGATTATCATAACTGCTATATATCCAATCTAAAAAAGTCATAAAAATCTCCTAATTTTGTTTTATTGTAAAAAAAACACAGCAAAAAAGCCTAATTCGCTGCGTTTTGCAATTATTATTGATTCTTTTTCTTATTTACATAATAATTTTTAAGTGCATCATCTTCGAAATATTCAATTCCCATTGCCTTTCTTACTTTTGTCAAAGTTTGTTGTGCAACCGCTCTTGCCTTTTCGCTGCCTTTCTTGAGGATGTCGATAACTTCATCAATATGCTCTTCATAATACTTTCTTTTTTCTCTGATTGGAGTTAAAACTTTTTCAATTACATTAAAAAGCAATTTTTTGATTTTTACATCTCCGACACCACCCTTGCGATAGTTTGCTTCCAAGTTTGCCAATGTGCCAAATTCAGGCGCAAACTGTGCAATGTCTTCGTCTGTTGACAATGCTCTCAAATAAATGAAAACAGGGTTCTTTTCAGTATCGCCCGGCATTTCAATTTTGATATGATTTGGGTCTGTATACATGCTCATAACCTTCGCCCTAACCTCTTCGGTTGTGTCAGACAAATAGATACAGTTGTTCATTGACTTACTCATTTTTGCCTTGCCGTCAATCCCGGGCAATCTCATTGATGCCTTTCGGTCTGGCAAAACATTGTTTGACTCCACCAAAACATCGCCATAAAGCGCATTGAAACTTCTGACAATCTCTCGTCCTTGCTCTGTCATTGGATTTTGGTCTTCACCAACTGGAATTAAAGACGCATTAAAAGCAGTTGTATCTGCAGTTTGGCTGATTGGATATGCCAAAAATCCAACAGGAATACTCTTTTCAAACCCTTTGTCCTTGATTTCTTTCTTAACCGTTGGATTTCTTTGCAATCTTGAAACAGTAACCAAATTCATATAAATCACTGTCAGTTCACAAAGTTGTGGAACTTGAGATTGAATAAAAATCGTGCTTTTAGTTGGGTCAACACCAACTGACAAATAGTCAAGCGCAACCTCCAAAATGCTTCCTTGGATTTTTTCTGGATTTTTTGCATTATCTGTAAGTGCTTGCATATCCGCAATAAAAACAAAACTTTCATACTTTCCAGAATTTTGCATTGCAACTCTTGTTTGCAAACTTCCAACATAATGTCCCAAATGAAGTTTTCCTGTAGGTCTGTCCCCTGTCACAAAAACAGGTTTTTCATTTTTATCCATAACACTCTCCCTAAACTAATTTGCATTTGTACGCAAACCTAAAATTTTATGTTTTATTATATCTCATTTTTTCAGCAAACTCAAACAAATTTACGAATTTGCAGAATTTGGTTCCTTTTTTAAGTTTTAAAGAAAATCACAAATTCCATTTTGAAACTTTATTCTCAATTCTTTATTTGTTTCTTTTCAAAATATCTTATCAAGGTCTTCTTGGCAAAATCCGTATTCACATAAGCAAGCCATTTCAATTCGGCATTGTTTACAATTTCCCCACTTTCATTTTTCTCAACAATAATCTCCACTTGGTCATTTTCATAAAGTTTTGTGTATGGTGGTGACTTTGTTTTTGAATTGTTTATAATTGCATACTTAAATCCGAATCCAATATCTCGATGGATTTTAAACGCAAAATCCAAAACAGTACTGCCTTTTGCAATATATTTTCCCTCGCCCGAACGCGTCTTAACCTTGATAAGTTCCGCTTCCAAATTATCAAGTTCGTCATCATTTATAAGGTCATTGTCTTGACCATCCAAACTCCCATTTCGTTGCTTGATATATTCTGTAAAAGACACAATGTAAAGATTGAATTTGTTTTTAAAATCATCTTCAAGTTGATAATAAGGCTTCTTTGTGAAGTTTCCGATTTTGGCATCAATAATCTTGACGCTTTTCAATCTTTTGTTTAAAACGTTCAAGCATTGGTCAAGAATATCTATATAATTTCCACTTTCGTACAAAAGGTAAATATTGTAATTTGTTACCTTTAAAATTTGCCCTTGAGAAACCTTGGAAACATCAATATTTTTAAGCAAAAGTTTCAAATCCTCAAAGACTTTATATTCTCTTACATTTTTGATTTTGATTGACTTTATCACCGTGTTTGAGAATACATCATTCATTGAAATTTGCATTTTTTCAATGTTCTTCGCATTTGAATTGTGATAGTCTTGATAGTGCTTAAAAAATTGTGGTGCAACAAGTTTATATTTGATTTTAAAACACTCATTTTTAATCGCCCTGTAAAAATACTCCGCCTGCATAATCTGCGCAATCGGAATAATCCATTTTTCAGTTTCTTTGACTTTTTCAAGTTGCTTGCTGTAATCAAAACACTCAATAGTTCTTAAATTGTGCAATCTGTCCGCAAACTTAATGTAAAATCCAAGCGGATTTTTCTTGCCAATTGCAATCAATTTCTTAAAGGATTGCTCTTCCATGGACGCCTTTTGGAAGTTTTTATCCTCATAAACATCCTCTTCGTCAAAAACAAATTTCGCGTTATCAATAGCACTTACACAATCAACCATTTCTGCAACAGCATTGTTAAATTCTGTCTTAATTTCACCTAGGCTGTAATCACAATCTTCAACCACATCATGCAAAAGAGCCGCACAAATAACATTTTCATCAAAGCCCAAATCAGCCAAAATAAGTGCAACTTCGACAGGATGAACAATGTAAAGCGAGCCATCTTTTCTGCGTTGTTCTTTGTGCAATTCTCTTGCCAAAACATAAGCCTTTTCAATCATATCAACAGAGCGATTGGTTTGCCTGAACTGACTTTTTATTAAGTCAAACTGCTTATCAATATTATCCAATGTTTACCCCTTCCTTAATAAGTTTGTAAATTATGTCATCTTCACGATTTGAAATTTTTGCAAACCTGAAGACATTGGCTTCAAGAATTTCGTTGAAATGATATTCCAATTTATTTTGAATGATTGCTGTCTTTTGATACTCCGCCAAACTGATTGAGAGTTCGTTTTTATCAACAAAAAGCCTTTTAAACAAGTCAATCAAATCTTTGATTGCATAGTCCAAATTTACGTTGATGTCATCAAATTTAAGGCAATCATAAATCTCTCCGTCTGGCTTATCAATCAATTTCTTTGACAAAATCAAAAACTGAATGCACGGATTATGCTCTCTTCCTCTTGCAACCGTATTAATTGTTCCAACGCCACCAATATAGTTTGAATTTGAAGGAGGATTATTCAAAATGATATAACACTTATCTCCTTTAAACTTGTTATGTAATTCAACAAAAATGCTTTGCTCTG
>CAZQFT010000006.1:0-16427 GCA_964592565.1 uncultured Lachnospiraceae bacterium | reverse complement strand
TTGTATCCAGCAATCTTTATGAAAGATGAAGACGGAAGTTGTCAAGTGATTTTTCCTGACCTTAACATATACACAGAGGGCAAAAATATGTCAGAGGCATATCTTTATGCAAAGGACTTGCTTAAGGTTTATTTCTCATATGCTGTGAAATATGACATTGATTACAACAAACCAAGTAAACTTGAAGTGCTTGTGGGAAAATGCAAGAAGAATGAAACTGTTATGTACATTGATGCGATTGTTGAGTTTGAATAAAGAAGGATTTCCTTCTTTTTTTGTTTCTGAAAAAAGAAAAACATGAAAGAATTATTGTAAGAGAACGAAGTTTTTTGTCTTGTAAGTTTTTTTAAAGATGTTGTTTTGAAACTTATTTGTATTTGGACTTTGGCAAAAAATTAATAAAAAATGGCTTAAAAATAAAAAAAATTAAATTTTTTGTTGATTTTTTGCAATTTTTGCATATTTTTTAGTTATTTTTTAAAAATGCATAAATTTGCAGTGTTTGCCCTTCATTAATAAATATGTTTTTATTGATACTTATCCTTTTACTTATTATATATAGGAGGCAAAATTTTGAAATTTATTTTTTCTAAAACACTTGACTTAATTTGGATTGTGTGATATATTATAGACAACACTTCTCAAACGGGTGTTAATTTTTTTGTTAGGAGAAAGAAAATGGCAGCACCAAAACGCAAAATCATTACTCTTGAATGTACAGAATGTAAAGAAAGAAGTTACTCAACTGAAAAGAATACTTCTGCAAATCCAGAAAGAATTGAAATCAACAAATATTGCCGCAGATGCAACAAGCGTACAAAACATAAAGAAACAAAATAGTCTTTAGTGTTTCTTTATGTTTTATTTCATGTTGTGTGAAATAGGTATGCACTGAAAATAAAAGACATCTTGTAAATTTGCAGTGCGAAATAAATTTGGAGGGATTATGTCTAAAAAGCAAAAAGAACTTGAAACAGAAATTCAAGAAAATGCAGACCAAAAGCAAGACGAAATTTCTGAAGGCGTTGTAGCAAAAGAAGAAAAGAAAGCTGATAAGAAAGCAAAAGAACAAAAAGACAACAAAAAAGACGGAAAGAAAAGCAACAAGAAGAAAAAAGAAAAGAAGGGTGGACTTGTTAAGAAGACAAAAGAAACCGCTTCAGAACTTAAGAAAGTTACTTGGCCTTCTTTTAGAGATGTTGTTAAGAAAACTGGTGTCGTTGTTGCATTCGTGCTTTTATTTGGTATCTTTATTTTCGGTGTAAACACACTTCTCGGTTGGCTTGTAGGACTTCTCGCAGGCTAAAAGACATATTTAAAAGATTTAAGGAGAACTTATGGAACATTCTAAAGAACCTAAATGGTATGTCCTTCACACTTTTTCTGGATATGAAAATGTTGCGAAAGAAAATCTTGAAACTGTGGTTGAAAAATTCAACTTGCAAGACAGAATTTTTGACATTGTTATTCCTGAAGAAGATGTAATTGAAGAGAAAAACGGCAAGAAAAAATTGGTTACAAGAAAAAGCATGCCATGCTATATTTTGGTTAAGATGATTTATGGCGATGACCTTTGGCACAATGTAACAAGAACTCGTGGAATTACAGGCTTCGTTGGACCAAAAGGACGCCCACTTGCTTTGACTGAAGATGAAGTTATGAAAATGCGCCTTGAAAAGATTAAGGTTGAAACAGACATTGAAGTTGGCGACAAGGTCGAAATCATTGAAGGTCCACTTGATAAAATGGTGGGCTCAGTTGTTGCAGTTAATGCAGAAGCAGGGCTTGTAACGGTTACTGTTGAAATGTTTGGTCGTGAAAATAATGTTGAACTGACTTTCGAACAAGTCCACAAAATTCAATAGGTGACCTTATGGGGATAAAAGGTCTGTTTGCACGCAAACAAAAAAGAAATGCTGAGAATCAGTTGTCAATTTTAGAAAACTATGTTATAAAGTGCGATGATTACGAAACTTTTGATTATGAAAAAGAACAAAATAAGTTTGAGAAAGAGTTTTGCAAAGTTGACAAGGGGATTGAAAGGTATAGATAAGATATTTATTTGGGTTAACCAAACAAAATATTGTCCGTCATGACATAAAACTGTCTGGATTGTTAAACAACGATAATTCGGCTTCGCAACAATCCAAATCTAGCGGAGGAAAATTGTGGCAGAACATTTGCCTGTTCAATATGACCACATTAGGAGGTAAAAAATGGCAAAGAAGGTGAAAGCAGTTGTAAAATTGCAACTCGACGCGGGTAAAGCCACTCCAGCACCACCAGTAGGTTCTGTACTTGGACCTTACGGAATTAACTTGGCTGGCTTTACAAAAGAATTTAATGAGAAGACCGCATCTCAAGCAGGGTTTATCATTCCTGTTGTGATTACTATCTATGAAGATAGAAGTTTCACATTTGAATTGAAAACTCCACCAACAGCAGTTCTTATTAAAAAGGCTATTGGTCTTGATAAGGGCTCTGGAAAACCAAACAAACAAAAAGTCGGAAAAATTACAAAAGAGCAAGTTAAGAAAATTGCTGAAACAAAAATGCCGGATCTTAACGCTGACTCTCTTGAAAGCGCTATGTCAATGGTTGCTGGTGCAGCAAGAAGCATGGGCGTAGAAGTTGTGGACTAAGAGGTGAAGTATGAATAAAGGTAAAAGATATGTAAAAAGCCTTGAAAGTTACGACAAGAACGCATCATACGATGTTGACAAGGCTCTCGAAAATGTAATCAACACTGCAACTGCAAAGTTTGATGAAACAATCGAATTGCATGTTAGACTTGGTGTTGACGGAAGAAACGCTGACCAACAGGTTCGTGGCGTAGTTGTTCTTCCAAACGGAACAGGTAAGTCTGTTAAAGTGCTTGTTATCGCACGCGGTGACAAGGCTGATGAAGCAACAAAGGCAGGTGCTGACTATGTTGGTGCTGAAGACATTGTTGCAAAAATTGCTGGCGGATGGCTCGATTTTGATGTTGCAATCACAACTCCTGATATGATGGGCGTTGTAGGTAGAATTGCAAGAGTTCTCGGACCAAAAGGTTTGATGCCAAACCCAAAGAGTGGAACTGTTACAACAGATGTTGCAAAGGCTATTAAAGATGCAAAAGCAGGTAAAGTTGAATACAGACTTGACAAGACAAACAATGTGCACGTAATTATTGGAAAGAAGAGTTTTGGCAAAGAAAAACTGGCGGAAAACTTCACAGCAATTATGGATGCAATTGTTAAAGCAAAACCTGCTGCAGCAAAAGGCCAATATATTAAGAGTGTTACATTGGCTGCAAGCATGGGGCCTGGCGTTAAGGTTTCTTACAACATTTAATGCCAATGGCAGTCTTATTGAAAATTTCTTTAAGGCTGTTACATAAAAAATGACGATGTTGACTGATTTCGACAATAAAAGTGTTTTTATTTTCGCATAACAACAAAGTCATTTCGCAAAATAGTTATAGATTTTGTGAGCGTTTGCTTTCAAAGTTTATATAGATGATTAAATTGTTTATTCAAATAATCATTAAGAAATTTGCTAAGTCAAATTTCAAGTCTAGAAATTAGGAGATTTTACTTTATGAAAACAAAGACAAATCACTCAGTATTCTTTAAGACTATGGTGCTTGTATTGGCATTCGCCTTGGCAGTGCTTTGTGCTCCACTTGATGCACTTGTTGCTTTGGCACAAATGTCAACCTATACAGACTATTCTTATATGACTATTGGCAAACTTAACGATGAAGTTAAGACAACTGTGACAAAGGGTCAAAGATATACAATCACTGAAGCCTACATTGGAAGTGGCAAAAACTTTGCGGTGGGTTCTGTTGCAGAAGGAACAGAACTTGCTTTTGGTGTGACTGCAGGAAAGTCAGGCGTAACTGTTAAGTATGCAACTCAAGACATTACAGACAGTGTTACTCTTGATACTGACACAGCAAACACGGTTTATGGAAGTTTTGTTGCTGATAAAATTGGAACATATACAATTACTTATTCTTATGAATATGTTCTTAATGCTGGAACACCTGAAGAAAAAACTTATACAAATAAGTATGAACTCAAAGTTAACAGCGAACTTGATGGTGCTTCAATAAGTTTTGAAAGCAACGAACAAGACTTTATTCCAAGTGTTATTGACCTTGCTCAACTTACACAAGTTAAGGAAGGTGAAACAGTAACTGGATATAAAGATGTCAAGGGAAATGAAAAGAAATTCGCTCTTCCAACTGCTACAATCACAGATGAAGATGGCGAAGAAATCCCTGTTGAAGAACTCACATATGTTACTTCAAAATCTGCAATTACTGCAACAGGAAAATATGTTCTTGTAACGGTTACTGGCGGACAAAACGCAGGCGAGGTTGCGCTTACAGTTGACAACGGCAAAATTTATATTCCAATGAGCGTTTTTGCTGAAGAAGATTTTGGTGCTGGAAACTATACAATTCGTTATGCACTCTATGAAAAAACTGCTGAATCAACAGAAGCATATGTTGTAACATCTTCAACAAAGTCATTCTCAGTTTATGCTGATGCTGACAATGCTGCTGATGATTATTATGAAGGCGAAGAATACAAACTTAAACTCGAACTTGCTTCTTCTTGGTCTGACAACGGACAAACAGGAATTGTAACATCTCTTCCTGCCGCTAAGGGTGTTACAGAAAAAGAAACAGTTGATGTATATTACAAAGTTCAAGTTTTGCACAGTACAACAGGTGCTTCAAAATCTTGGTCAAAACTTGATACAAGCAAATATAATGTTGCTGGCGAAGACGCAGTAATTGACTCAGACAGTTATCTGCTTGACCCAACATCATTCAAGCCATTGGAAGATGGATATTACACATTCTTGTATACAATTACAGATTTCTATGGAAACACAGTTACAACAACTGAAGGAACATATGAATGGACAGAAGTTGCTGACGAACAAGCACCAACTCCAGTAATCTACGATGCTTCACAAGCAGAAGTTGTTGACGAAACTTACAAACTTCAATCTCGCTCAGTTCCAAATGGCGTTGTTGTTTATGCTATCGGCATCGACGATAACGTTTCAACTGCAGAAACTGACGGCGTTGAGCTTTCTCGTAAGATTATGACCAGTGATACAGTTACAAAACTTACAATCACAAAATACAATGACAAAAACTTGGTGTTCAACTATAGAAACACAAACAGTTCAGATAATGCATATGCAAACTTGCTTGCAAACAACGCTGTCCTTGCAAAAAATGTTGCTAAGAGTGGCGAAACAATTGCAAACGACACAGACATGCTCACTTGGCTTGCGGAAAACAACTACATGATCGTTGTTGACGATGCAAATGCCGAAACAATTTACAACATTTTCGACACTAAAGCAGACGGCGAAACAGATGTTTTCGCAGCAGTAACAACAGAAACTGACGCAACAGCAAGAAAAGAGGCCGTTCTTGCTTGGCTCAAATCTGACGATTCTGCAAGCAAAGGCTTTGCTTATGTTGGCGGAAGCGAAACATTTGGGGCAACTACTGGAGAAAACGGAATGGGTGCTGGTTCATATACAATCCGTTACATTGCAGTAGACGCTGCTGGAAATGAAAAAGAAATTTCAAAATCAATGTATATTGGAACATATGATGACAACAGTTATCCTGAAATTAAGTTCTCTACAACACTTGCAGACACATACCTTCCAGGTTCTGAAATCACATTCAACGCCCCAACAGTATCTGACAACTATGATACAAATATGCTTGTTAAGACAATGTATCGTTATCTTGACAGCGAAGGCAAAATTGTTACTAAAGATGTTGACAACAATGCATTTGAAACAACAACATTGGCAGAACTTAAAGCTGATTTGAATGCAAATGCACAAGTTTCAATTGACGAAAACGGAACACTTTTGACTGAAAAATATTCTAAATTCTTTACAAGCGCTGATATGGCAGAAGCAGGTCAAACAATTGATAATGCTGCTGGCTACATCGACTTGACAGAAAAGAACGCTTCAACTTACACAATTGATTTGAGCGAAGTTGGCGAAAATGCTGTAAAACTTCAAATCGTAACTTATGTTTATGATGATTGCGGAAACGCAAACCTTTATGCGGAAGAAATTGCTATTGCAAATGCAACAGACAATGCTCCTCCAACATTCAATTCAATTGATACAGAAGAAACATCTTTCACAAAGAACTATGTTCAAGGTGAAGAAATTGAACTTCCTGCTTTCACAGTTTTGGATGACGCCGTTTCATATATGTCATATGAAGTAAAACTTTACCATGTTGACAGCAAAGGCAATGAAACAGCAATCACAATTTATGATGCTTACACTGAAAGAGATATCAGAAACTCAACAGGTGCTGGTTCTTATACAGTTCACGGCGGAAAGTTTGTTGCTTCATTTGCTGGAACATACAAAGCAAGCATCGCTGTTAAAGACAGCAAGAACAAAACAGTAGTTTCATTTGTTGAATATGAAGTTGCTTCAAGAAATGTTGTTCAACCACCAGTTATCAGCACTTCACTTGAAAGCAAGACAGTTGAGCTTGATGAAAGTCCTGTAATTTCAATTCCAACTCCATCAGTAAGTTATGACATTCCAAACAGTGTAACTTATGACCAAAAAGACACAACAGAAGGTGCGAATGCACAATATGTTGTTATTGGTGCTGATCAAAACGGAAAAGCAACAAATTGGTCTACAACACATGGACAATCACAATCATTTAAGCCAACAGAAATTGGCGAATACAACATTCAATATACTGTAAAACTTACAGTTTACAACCGTAATGTATTCACATATCAAGAAATGGGTGGATATGATGAAGCAATTGATTCCTATGTTGAGGGTGGATATTTCACAACAACAGCACTTGCTGGAAACTTTGAACTCGTTGATGCAAACACTGTTAAGCTGACAGGTTCAGATGACACTTACGAAATTGTTAAAGATTCAGAAACCGGATTGATTTCAATCACAAATAGTGATGGTTTTTCAGTCGGTGCCGACTATGATTATGATGTTGTGTTCTCATCTACAGGAACATTTACAAATATTACATCTGCTGACGAACTTAACTTCTTGTTTGAAGACCTTAAACTTTATGTTTTGGAAAGCGAAACATACACAATCATTGCAAAAGATTCAACTGGCCCAGTGATTGCAGAATATGATTATGCTTCTTCAATGTCTAAGGAAGAACTTGCTCAAGGAATTAAGATTTATGGAATTGAAGCAACAGATCTTGGCAGTGGAATTAATGCTGAAAAGTCAAAGATTGTTGTTTCTTGGAAATTGGCAAATGGTGAATCTGGCACTGAAACATATTCAAGCACAGAAAACAAGAATATGACAGGTGCAACATTCACAAAAGAATCTTCAAGTAAAAACTACGACGGAACATACAAAATCACATATACTGTTTATGACAACAATAACAACTATTCTACAAAAGAATATTCAATTGCAGTAGGTGATAATGTTGCTCCAACAGTTACAATTAAAGAAGATGTTCTTGCTGACCAATATCAAATTGATTCTCAAATCAAGATTAACCTCAGTGACATCACAGTAAAAGACAACAAAGAACTTACAAATCCTACAAAAACAGTTACTCTTAAGAACACATCAACAGACACAATTATTGAAAACATTGGAACTGAAACAGAACTTGTTTACGATTTGACAGAAGTTGGTTCTTATACACTTACAATTGAAGTTGAAGATGCAGTTGGAAATACAACTACAGAAACCTATGAATTTGAAGTTGTTGCTAAGACAAAAGACACTACAAAGACATATCAAATTGTTGGAACAGTTTTGATTGTGCTTTCAGTAGTTATCCTTGCAGGCGTAATTGTTTACTTCGTTGTTTCTAAGGTTAAACTTGACAAAGAACTCAAGAAATAATAAATAAAAAAGAATACTTAACCAAGTATTCTTTTTTTCTTGTAAATTTTTGAGTATTGTGTTATGATGAATTTTAGGAGAGAGATGATGCAAAAATTAACAATGTCAGATTGTGAAAATTTTCTAAAAAACGGAGAGTTAAGCAAGCCTTTTCTTGATGATGATTATGTAAATGAAAAAGTCATGACGGACTTTAATGCAAAACAAAAAGTGAATAAAAATTATACAAAAATTGAAAGTTTGTATCATTGGATAAATCATAATGTCAAATATGCAAAAGGCGAAGACGACTTTGTTGCACGAAATAAGTTTCAGAGAAATGCAAAGGAAATTTGGGAAAGTAAAAAGGCGACAGGATGTACAGACTATGCACTTCTTTTTTCGACATTTGCAAGGCAGATCGGAATTGCAACGACACTTTTGCATACTGCCGAATATAACTGGTGTTTAAGGCTTAAAAATGGTGGAGATTATAAGGTTCATTATGGACATTCCTTTTGTGAATGTTTCTATGAAGGAAGATGGATTTTAGTCGACCCGACTTGCAGGAAAATTGAATTTAAATACAATCCAGATAAGATTGAATTAAGTTATACCGTTGGACAAAACTCGATTTTTATACCATATTTCCGCGGGCTAGACTTGGTCTCTAGGCAATCAGTGAAAGAGCATAATGATTTAATGGAAAAGTACTGCTTACGCCTTTTTTCATAGTTTTGTTGAAATAAAGGAAAAGTTGGCGTATGGAAATAAAGCGTTTTAAATCGATTTCAGACATAAAAAATAATATTGATGAATTTCCACATAAAAAGAAAATTTTAATTGTTACAGGGCTCTCCGGAAGTGGAAAAAGTTATCTTTCAAAAAAAATAGCTGAAAAATATGGCGCGGAGATTTTTCAGCCAGAATGGTTAATTCACAGCAAGCATGCTTCACCAACAGGAAAGGAGTTTCTCAATGGATTTCTTGACATTCATCCAGAGATTAAGGATTTGGTACAAAACAAATGGAATAATTGTAAAGTAGAGGATGAAAATCAATTATTAAAGAAATATATAAACTTATTTTTTAGATATTTTCTTGAAAACAAATCTTCAGAAAAATTATATATTGTTGAGGGGCTGCAAATCTTTACATTGATTGATTTTGACCTTTTCTGTTCATTTCCAATTATTATAAAGGGGACGAGCAGTTTAAAATCTTTGCAAAATCGTCTGAAAAGAGATATGACAAATCACAAATTCGAAAGCAGGCGAAAAAAGATTTCTTACTTTTTTAAAATTTTAAAGCAAAGCAGATTATATCAATTCAAACACAGAAAAAAAATAAATAGGTTTATTGAAAAACTTTGCATAAACAAGTAAAAAAGAACATGTTTCTAACATGTTCTTTTTTGTTCAGATTTATTAATTCTGGCACATTACTTAACGCTTATTCGTTTTCTGAGTTTAATAATTATGAAAATGATAATTAGGGCAACTACTACAGCGATAACGATAATTGCGATTGTTGCACCGTTCATAGGTTCATTCTTGACAACCTTATAACTGTAAAGAAGATTGTCTCCCATGCTTACAATTTGGATGTAATAGGTGCCACTTGCACTAATCTCTTTTGATACTTGTTCTGATGTGCTGTCTTCATTGATTTCAAAGAGATATTTTTCAACGCCTTGCGTAATTACAACCGGTTCATTGTCGACATATTTAACAACTCTTACATAACAATTTCCCATTTCTTCGTAAATATTGGCGGCATTGAATGTAAATGTGATATTATTGGTTGTTTCCTCTCCTTGGGCTAGAGAAATCTTGATTGGGGCAGAGCCTACTTGAATCTTGACTTGATATGTCCATGATGTAATGAAGTCAGAGTTTTGATAGAATTTGTCGTTTGAATTGATTGTAATTAAATATGTGCCCGCACCGGTTTTTTCATCTAGGTAAGAAAGTGGAAGTTCTTTCAAATATGTGACAAGTCCATTTTTAGTTTTAATGGTTATTGTTTCTGCATCCAAAGATTTTGCCAAGTTTGCAGTGATGTCTTTTCCGTCTTTTACAATTTTTTCAACATAATAATTTGAATAACTGTTGAAGATGTAACTGTAACGATATTCGTTAGGGTCAAGGATTGTGAACTCGTAAGTTTCTTGTCTTATTTTGCCAACATTTTGTATGTTGCTTGTTGCTGAGAAGGTAACTTGATAATAACCATTTTCTGTAAATGTAAATGTTGTGTTGTCTTTTGTGTCAAAGTCGGTGTACTCAACGCCATTTCTCTTAACGCTTATCACTGGATAGCCATCAAGTGAATAGAATTCTGAGCGGGTTGAGGCGTCAATGTTAAGTTTCACAGTGCCGTTATAAACTGCTTGTTGAATTGGAGTAGAGTTTTCTTCCTCTTGTGTTTCAGGATTTACATATGTTACAGTGAATGGAACATCTTTCAAGAAGATAAATGTTAGGTTGTCTGTTTGTCCAGCACTGCCACGGTTGAACTTTTGCACATTGCCAGACTTATCTTCAAGATAGATTTGATATTTTCCTGAGTGAGCAAGATAGATGTAGTTGTAATCTTTTCCATTTTCAGTTTTGCTGTAAGTTGTAGGAGTAAGTTCAACTCCATCCTTAATAAGTTTAATACCTATCGTATTTTGTGGGAAACCATAATATTTTGACCATTGAAGTTGAATTGTGCTGAGTGTTGCAAAATCTTGAGAAATTACGACAGATTTTGAGGTCAAGTTTACAAGATTTTCGGTTGTATCAATTACACCGTTCATATTGTAAGTATAAAATTCTTCAACAAAATTGTCTGAACTTGGAATATAAGTGATAATGATTTTTGTTTCAAACGCAGGAATATTTCCAAGGTCAACATAATTTCCGTTTGCATCTTTTGTGTTTGTAATCAAATAGACTTGTGATTTAATGCTTGAACCATAAGTGTAAAGACCGTTTGAATCTTCAAAGTATCTTATTCCGAGTTCTTCGTTTGTTTTGATTTTTACCGCATCTTTATCAGCGTATGCGATGTTTACGATGTAGTGATTCGAGAATTGAGTGCCGTCTTCTGCCACAAACATTGTGTCGTCTTTGGCAACAATTTCAGTTATGCCACCAATTGTTTTTTCAATCCAATAGGTTGCTGTAAGTGATGAAAGGTTAAATTCAAAAATTTGACTTTCAAGTGCTTCTCCAAAGATATAATTCGTTGTGCCAAACTCATTTTTCAAATAAGTTTCATCATACCATATCTTTAAGAAATATTTTTCCATATCATCTGTTTGGCATTTAAATTTTGTTCCAGTATTAACTTCTTCCCATGTCTTCAAGTCCTTGCTTACACTGAATTTTACAGGAATGAAATTTTCTTCACTTGTGTTGTAAATCAAACGCACCTCAGAGAAGTAGCCAAGATTGTTTAGGTCTGCAGGGGCGACGATTTTTTGAGTGATATCATTGCCATTTGCATCGAGAAGTTTGAAATCTCCAGCATATTTCTCATAAACACCCCCATCATTGTAAAGGCTGTTGCTGTAAACAAGTTCGTTGTAAAGTTTGAAGTAAATTTGAGATACTTCTGTGTCGGTGTCAGCGTCGTAAACCTTCAAAATGTAAGTGTCGTCATAGTTCAACACAGTTGTTGCAACTTCATTGATTGTTTGTGTCGGGTTGAAATTGATTGTAATTGTAGAAATTCCAGTTGAAATGTCCTTGTCTGTTGAATAAATTGCTTTTTGGCTTGTTGCAAGAAGGTCTTTTCCAAGGTTCTCTGCCTTAACAAGCGATTTTCCTTCTCCGCCTTCAGCGGTTTGGTTTAGTTCAAACACTTTGATGTATTCTTTTACATCATTATAAAGATATTTAAATCCGTCTTTTGTCAGATATATCAATTTTCCATTTTCGTCATAGTAAGAATAGAGTGGGTTGCTTGATTGAATTTCTGTGAGAATTACAGGTTCTTTATATAAGTGTATCTTCGTTGTAGTTCTGCCAAAGTTGTCTGTATATTCATAAATAATCTTTGTATTTGCAACAAAATTAAGTTCTGGGTTAAGTCTGAATGTAATTCTGTTAAACGCACTGTCATATTCAACCATTACTTCGTCATTTGTAGAATTAGTCCAAAGACTGGCAAATCCCAACTTGTTTTCTTTGTCATAAAGAACTGTGTCTCCGGTTGCAAGTTTTGCGGTAACTTTAAGATTTGTTAAGTAGGTAGTTCCATATAGTGTGCTTTGAATATCTGCATCTGTAGGCATTGTAAATGTTACATATTCTTGGTCTTGAACAGATGTGAGCGTTGGCTTAAATTGTGTGCTTTGAATGTTTACATAGAAGTTTGTTGTCGTCCCGCTGCATCTGTCATAGATTGCCAAAACATCCTTATTAATGATGTTTTTTGAAGCCTTTATCAAATCTCTTAGATAAACCATTTCTGCTGCACCTGTGCTGTCAAAAACATATACTCTTTGCTCATCCCAAGGTGTCATCATTATGGTTTTTGTTGATGGCAATCCATTGCTTGTGTCGCGAGTTGTTATTCTGAATTGTGCCCACTCGTCACCAAAGTAGTTTACGCTTTCAAGTTCATAACCGGTCAATGCGTACAGGGTGTGGGTTGCATTTCCATAGGTTAACGCCTGCAAATAGTCAGCAACTGTATATTTTCTTGTTTCTCCATCAGCATTTTTTAACTTGAGAAGAGTATCACTTGCATTGTCATAACTTGCAACATAGACAGTATATATTGTCAAGTTGCCAGCATAATCACTTTCAACAATTTCATAATAGTTTCCAGCCTCAAAACCACTGAATTTGCTGAGTTCGGTAAATTGTGAAGCAGAGAACGCACCATGTGGGGTTTCTCTTTCTTGTGTTGACTCGTGATATTTTGTTCCGCTTTCAAACATTCTTACATATGTAACATTAGCATCACTGCAACTTTCTAGATTATTGATAAAGTCTGCAGTTACTGTATAAGAATAGTATTTAAAGTATTCATTTGTTGAATTACTTACATTGTAACAAGTTGTTTCTAGAGATGTTGCAACTTCTCCTTCTTTTGCGGTGTAGTAGGTTCTTAATGAAGATTCGTTGAGAGAAGCGATAAGTCCAGAGCCGGTTGCTTTTGCCACCAAAGTTTGAATATTTTCGTTTGGTGCCGACAAGTCGACCTTAATTGTTTTTGTAACGGTTTTATAAAGATTATTTCCATTTGCATCCAAACTCTTATCGTGATTTTTGTATTGCATTGTAATCTTAACCCAGTCGCCGTTTTTATAAATCCCAAGATTTTCCAGATCAAGGGTTGCGGACCATAGGCTATTTGAAAGGGTTGGCCCCGAGGTGAAGAATTCTGGGTGGTCTTTATATTGATATGTGCCCCTTGAAGTTTCAAAAGTGATTTTATCTATATCAATTTCCGCCATAAATGTGCTGCCGGGTTCCCATACAAGTTGAACATTTGTTTGATTTGTAAAGTAAGTGCTGTCAACTGAATTAAGTGTTGTGCCAAGCTTTTGTACTTCAAAATCTGGTGTTGTATTTTTGATTTCAAAGCAGAATGTTATTGTCTTTTCATAGTCATTATCATTTCCGGCACCCTTTTCAATTCCGAAACGGCCTTGATAAATCTTAACATAATAGGTTCCCGGGTCAGATAAATATGAAACAGGAGTGTTTGGATTCTGTGCAGTATAGAATTGAAGGAATCCGTTTTTCGATGTAATATATTGAAGTTGTGGGTCGGTGTAGCCTTTTGCTGTTTTTGCGATAATGTTTGACGCTTCTGTTCCATTCTTATAGATTTCTGCGTAAAGTGCATATTCTGCAATAAGTGAGTTTGAGTTTTCTTCACTGTAGAAGTTTTGATTTCTAAGGTTTGCATAGTCGCCTTCATCAATATAGCAGATTGTGTCATCAATTGTTACCTTTGCAACCTTTTTTCCAAAAGTGTTTGTAACAATTTCTATTACATCAAGATAAACATTATCAGATATATATATGTCAGTGTCCTCATCATCCTTTAAGGCTTCGTTGCAGTCGGCGTTTTTGTAAAGATAGGTTGTGCTTTGTGTTGTGTAATAATAGTCAAAATTTACATTAAATTCATACCCAACTTCAGAAATAACCTTTTCAACATAGGTCGTATATTTATATTGAGGAATATAGATGTTTACTGGCAACATGTTGGTTGTAAACAAAGATCTGATGTTGCTTCCGTTGTTGTAAAGGATTGAACCGTCAGTATTTCCTTCATCGCTGTTTGGGAATGTTACAACAAGGTCTACGTTTTTTCCATTGTCAAACATAGAAACAAAGATGTCACCGCCAACCAAACTTTCAAGGTGTGTTGAGCCATCTGCAGAGTCTACTCGGGTTGCAGGGGAGATTACTTCCTTTCTGTCTACGTAGAAAACATAGGTTCTTTGATAGTAGTCGTTGCTGTTGTATTCATAAGTGTCTGTGTCAGTGCCTAAATAGTAAGTTCTTGTGATTTCATATTTTCCTTCGCGAGTATAGTTTGTTGTAGGTCTGATTTCATATTCTACAGTTTCAAAATTCTCTCCATTCTTTGAGAAATCATAAACCGTATCAATTGAAGCCGAATCTGAAAGGCGATAGAAATTATATTTTACACCCCCCACAGATTTGGTTGTTTCTTCATAGGCATAATATTTAATTTCTACCTTATCAACTTGTATTGTCATTTCTTCGTCTTTAATGGTAGGAGTGAAGGACAAATTGAATATTTTTTCTAGGCTTGTAGGGCTCAGATATGCGACTTGTGTTTGATGTGCTTTTCCGCTTGCGTCAGCAATTACAGCACCGCTTGCATCAGTTGCATCTTTCACATCATACATGTTTGGTGTCAAATCGACACTTGTTGAACTTCCCGTTGGTGTGTATTGAATTACAAAATGAGAGGAATCGTGGCTTACTCTTATGCTTTGGCTTGCACTTGAGTAGTTGGTAAACTGAACCATTGCATCATCTGCACTTGTCAAGTCCTTTTTTGTGTTTGACTTATCTCTGATAAGCACAGTGTAAGTAAACTCTTTGTCAACAGAGATTTCATAACTGAAAATATTTGTCTGTTTTTGATAAGTAGGGGTTTCGTTTGAAATTCCTCTTGTAATATAGTAAGATGTTGTTTCAATTGGAACTGTCATATAATACCCTGCATAGGTTCCGCCAAGACCGATTCTGCTGTCAACTCCGCTATCTGCCTCAACTGTTGTAGTACATTGAAGTGTCTTCATGTAATTGTTTGCGTAAAGAGTGTTGTAAATCTTCTTAAATAAGTCAAGGGATACTTTGTTTTCATAGGTTGTGTAGATGTTGTAATAATTCCCGCCAGCATCTTTTAGCATGTCTTCTGTTACGCTGTCAACATCTGAAAAGGCACTTGTAAATGAAATTGTATCAAAATTTGAAATATAGAATGCTTTATTTTTTGACCAATACAAAGTTGAAGGTTCTGTTACATACATTGAAGAAGTGGTAATCTCAAGATTTCCCGTATTCTGATTTTCAAGAGCGAAGATTGGGCTGGTATTGTCAATCATAAAGATTTCAACGCTGTGATTTCCTGCTTCATCATAGATGTCAATCAAATAAAGTCCGGCATCGCTTAAAACATATTCAGTTGAAATTGTGTTTTTTATGCCATCTGTGTTGCCATAATATTTATCCCATTTGTTGCCGTCTGTTTCTAAATCTAAAAGCGAGTTAATTGGCAAGTAACTGCTTTCTTCGCCATAAAGCATGTATGTCAAAAGGTTTGAAACGTTGTTTGAATTAGCGTTTTGGCTGTAATATTGTGCTGCTTCAATTGGGAAATATCTGTAGTAAGCATAAGTTTGTGCACCGCTGTCTTTTTCATCCCAAGAGATGATGAAATTTTCATTTGTGACAAAGTTGTCAAGAAGTAAAGGATTTCCGTTTACATCCAATTTTATTTTATAATTTGTAGTATTTAGAATTGCTGTTACATTTCTTCCGTTGATGTTTGAGATTTCTGTTTTATCAATTGTAAAAGTGCGTTGTTTGAAGTATGCTTTTTCTCCGTTGTTCGAATAGTTATATCCAAGTTTCGCGGAGTTGTTTTTGATTTCGTTTTCAAAGAAAAGTCTGATTGTATAACGCCCATTAGTGGAGAAAATTTGTCCGTCATATTCGACACCATTACTTCCACCATATGCACTTAAGAAGTTGTTTGCATAATCTTGAACATAAACTTGAACCCTTACATCTTTATTGTAAAGGTTTTCTGTGTTTTCGTTGATGATTTGTACGTTTTGATTTGTGTATGTTCCAGAAGGCACATTCGTTGTAGTATTTCCTTCAGAATCAACTTTTACAACTGAAATATTTGGAAGTTCTTGTATGATTTCAAAATAGAAAACTTGATAGAAAACTTTTGATTTGTTCAATGTGTTTTCATTTTCATAATAATTATCATAAGTGTAAGAGATTATGTATATATATTCCCCTGCCGAACTG
>CAZQFT010000005.1:997-16897 GCA_964592565.1 uncultured Lachnospiraceae bacterium | reverse complement strand
AATATTTCATTTAATTTTAAATTATATTCATATTTTAAAGATAAATTAATCAGCATTTTTTCACTTAAATTAATTATTCGTCCATTTTCCAAAATTAAGCAAATTATCACATATTTGTTTGTAGAAATGCGTTTTAAAATTTCGCCGATTGTAACATCACCATTGACACACAAAACTTCTGGTTTCGCAAAATTTTTGCAACGCTTAGTAAAGATGTTTACCTTTTCATATTTCGAACTTTGCCACAAATCCATAACTCCAACAATCAAGAAAACAGCAAAAAGAAGATAGGAAGGATTGAAATTTATAAACAAAAAAATCACAAACAATGCGAAAAATATTGCTGAAAGAATAATGTTTGAAATTATTGTAAACTTCTTCGCTGAATCAGCACTAAAAAATTTTGAAGAAAAGCAAATGAAAATTCTTCCACCGTCAAGCGGATATGCTGGCAACAAATTTAACAATGCCAGAAGTATGCTTATATAAACAAAACTCTCAGTAAAATAATATGTTATGGGGAACATCCACCAAACCGCAAAAACACAAAAAACTGTCACAAAATTTGCAAGAGGTCCAGCCATAGCAATTTTTATTTCATCATCCGAAAGTAAGTTCTGCTGACTGTATGAAAGTGACACCCCATAAGGCGAAAACGAAAATCTTGAAAGTCTGTATCCCAACTTTTTTGCTGTGAAATAATGCCCCAGCTCATGGAAAAATATTGCGAAGAAATAATTAATCGCAACAATCACATCAAACACAAGAAAAAGCCAAACCCAAAGGATTATGCTTATAGGATGCACCGAAAGTCTTTTTATTGAAACAGGTCTATGCATAATGCCCATGTCATTATCACCACCACACTGAAAAAGATTATTGCAAAAAGGAATTTATTTGAAAATCTGTGCTTTGGTTTTATCTGTTGATAATTTTCCCCATAAGATTTTTGTTTGTCCATATGATAATTATATATTAACAAATCTCGCAAAAAAGAATAAAAAATCCACGATTTTTCGTGGATTTTGTCTTATTCTTCAACTTCTGTTTCCAAAAGGTTTGCATCGCCTGAAATTTGCTCTCTGATTTTGCTTTCGATTTCTTGCATAACATCAGGATTGTTTTCAAGATAAATCTTTGTGTTTTCCTTACCTTGACCAATTTTTTCATCGTTGTAAGAGAACCATGCCCCTGACTTTTTGATGTATCCAAGTTCGATCGCCATATCCAAAATGCAACCCGATTTTGAAATTCCTTTTCCATACATAATGTCAAATTCTGCAGTTTTGAATGGAGGAGCCATTTTGTTTTTAACAACCTTAACTTTTGTGCGATTTCCAATGATGTTTGTGCCATCTTTGATTGCGTCAGTTTTTCTTACATCAAGACGCACACTTGCATAAAATTTGAGTGCTTTTCCGCCAGTTGTTGTTTCTGGGTTTCCAAACATAACCCCAATCTTTTCACGCAATTGGTTTATGAAAATCACAGCAGTGTTGCTTTTGCTTGAAACTGATGTCATTTTTCTGAGTGCCTGACTCATCATTCTTGCTTGCAATCCAACATGGTTGTCGCCCATTTCGCCGTCAATTTCCGCCTTTGGAGTAAGTGCCGCAACCGAGTCGATTACAACGATGTCAAAAGCACCAGAGCGAATAAGTGTATCACAAATGTTGAGTGCTTGCTCGCCGTTGTCTGGCTGAGATACATAAAGCGATTTTGTATCTACGCCAAGTTTTTCAGCGTATGAAGGGTCAAGAGCATGCTCTGCATCAATAAACGCAGCACGACCTCCTGCCTTTTGTGCCTCGGCAACAATGTGCAAAGAAACTGTTGTTTTACCGGAAGATTCTGGTCCATAAATTTCAACAATTCTTCCGCGAGGGATTCCACCAACACCAAGTGCAAGGTCAAGCGTCAAACAACCAGTTGAAATAACTTCAACTTTTTGATTTGCTTGGTCACCCAATTTCATGATTGCACCCTTTCCGAAATCTTTTTCAATCTTAAGAAGGGCTTGTTCAAGAGCCTCTTCTCTTGGGTCTTTCTTTTCTTTTTCTGCCATAATAAACTCCTAAAAATTTTATAGATATATTTTAACCTAAAACAAACAAATTTTCAAAACAAATTTAAAAGATTTATTGATATTTTTCTTTCAAAAAGCAAATCGTTTTGAAAAGTGCAAAATTTGTTGCGTTTTCAACAATTTCCTCTCTTTCGCCGTAAAAAGTTGAAGAATAAACATGGATTTGTTCCCTGTTTCCAACTGCAACAAAACTTCTTCCAGCATCGCAATCAAAGCCAGTTATTGCAACTGCCAAATCTGTTTTTTTGTTTCTCAACAGATTTTTTGCCATATCAAACACTGTTTCCTTGCTGACAGAGCCATTTTGCTCTAGGTAAAGTTCATCCATTCCAAGCCTGTCAAAATCTTTGTCACCGCAAATAATCTCAACTGCTGCAAGATTTGTTTTGCAACCTTCTGCTATTTTTTGTGTCAAAGTTCCGGCCGTCATGTTTTCTGCAACCGCAACTGTTTTATCCCCCAAAATGTCTTTAAGTGCCTGTGCAAGACTTTGCCTTTTGTTTGAATACAAACCGCCCTCAAATAATTCCTCTGACAACTGCTTTGACGAATAAACAATATGTAAAAACTGCCCCTTTTCAATAATTTGAAATTCGAGGTCATTTTCAGATGTATTTTTCAGATTTAAAAGTTTTTCCTTTAAAAATTTTTCACTTTTTCCAAACACCATGCTGACAAATAAATTTTTCTGTGGCAAAAAATTCTCAAGCAACTGCTTATAATCTGCTTCAATTGGCACGAGAAGCATTGTTTTAAAAGTTGTTTGCCGCTCGATTTTTACCGCTTGGTCATTAATCAAACTCAAAACATCGTCCGATGTCTTAACCTTTTCAACAAGTTCGTCAATAAACTCATTTTTACACAAAACAACCACATTTTTACAATCTGCACAAGTTTCGTTACAAAATTTGCAACAATCTTCAAAATTAAAGCAAGAAAGCGCGTCAAAAATGCCGCGCTCATGCAAAAATTCTTCAATTTGTTCGGTTATTTTTCCAAAAATAATTACCTTATTCTGCATCTTTAAAAACCTTTTTATTATTGACGAGATATTTAACCCCTGAAACGATTGTCATAACAACAGTAATCGCCAAAAGCACATATCCAACAACGCTTAAGATTGTTATTGCCATGCCGTCAATTGCATAGTAAAATTCTTCAATCATGAATGCCAGTGCAAAATAATAAATCAAAGTGATAAATTGGAAAACTGCCTTAACCTTTCCATACATATCTGCAGCAAGCACAATGTTTTTTGTTGCTGCGATTTGACGCAACGCGCTGACCATAAATTCCCTTGCCAAAATAATAATTCCAGCAATCGCACCAACATAAGTTGGGAAGATGGCAGGAGCAACAACTGTTCCACCATTAGGCACAATTGGCACAGCAATCAAAAGCAAAAGCCCACTCATAACAAGAATTTTGTCGGCGATACTGTCCAAAAATTTTCCAAGGTTTGTTACAAGATTTCTACTTCTTGCAATATGCCCATCAAGAAAATCTGTAAAGCAAGCGACTGCAAAAATAAGCGTTGCGATTAGTTTTCCATAAGGAATAAAGTCTGCCAAATAGAAGAACACGAAAAGTGGTATCAAACATATTCTGCAAACTGAAATTTTATTTGGTAAGTTCATAAACAACTCCTTTATAATTTGTTCCGTCAAAATCGATAAATTTTACATCAACCAAGTCACCAACCTTGACATTTCCATTATCCACAATTTCAACACCAAAGTCAACTGTTGGAGATAAAAATTCGGTATGTCCAACAAAAACGCCCTTTGTTTCATCAAAATAATCAACCAAAGTCTTGAAAACCATACCCATTTTTTGTTTTGCGTTTATTGTTGAAATCTCATATTGAAGTTTTTGAATTTTCTTCAGGCGTTGCATTTTTACTCTGCTTGAAAGATGCCCTTTCATGAAATAACTTGGTGTGTTTTCCTCACGATAATATGGGAAGAAACCGGCATAATCAAACTTGCTTTCCTTGATGAAATCATAAAGTTTGTTAAATGCATTTTTTGTTTCGCCGGGATAACCAACAATAAAAGTTGTCCTGATGTGCAAATCATGATAAACCCCTGTAAGTTTGTTTGTCAAAGTGCGCGTTTTCTCTTCGTCCAAGCGTCTTCGCATACTCTTTAAAATTTCGTCATCAATGTGTTGCAAAGGAATGTCGATATATTTGCAAACCTTTGGCTCTTTTTCGATGAAATTCAAGAGTTTATCATCTGTTTTCTCAGGGTATGCGTAATGCAACCTAATCCATTCAATTCCGTCAATCTTTGTCAGTTTTTGCACAAGTTCGATAAGACAATTTTTGCCATATAAATCCTCACCATAACGCGTAACATCTTGTGCCACCAAAATAAGTTCTTTAATGCCGCTCTTTGCAATATATTTTGCCTCGGCAACAATTTCATCCATTGAATAACTTTTATATCCACCCTTGATGCGAGGAATTGTGCAATAAGAGCAAACATTGCTGCATCCTTCAGCAATTTTAAGATATGCATAAGAGCCGCGACTTGTAAAAATGCGGCCATTTTTTGCAGCGATTTTTGACGGCTGCACTTCATAAAGTTTTTCAAGAATTTCGCAGATATTTTCGTTGTCTTTCACCGATAAAAACGCGTCAACTTCAGGAATTTCCTTTACAAGTTCGTCCTTGTGGCGTTGCGACAAACATCCTGAAACAATCACCTTTTCAACCACACCCTTACTTTTAAGTGTGCACATGTTGAAGATGTTTTCAATAGCCTCTTCCTTTGCCGGAGTGATAAACGCACAAGTGTTTACAAGCACAACATCTGCTTGTTCTGGCGCTTCAACAATTTCAAGTCCATGGTTTTGCAAACGAAACAGCATTTTTTCTAAATCAACGCGGTTTTTATCACAACCAAGTGAAATCGCCGAAACCTTTTTTCCTTTCAAATCTTCCATATTAATCCTTCCAAATCTTTCGTTTAAATATCACCAAAATATTCCTTAAACTCTTCTTCTGTAATATAAACAGTTCTGCCTTTCACGCCGTCTGCACTTGAAATATATCCCGCTGCTTCCATTTGGTCAATAATTCTTGCAGCACGCGGATAACCAATTGCGAAGCGTCGTCTAATCATTGTTGCGGATGCCTGTTTGCAATCCATACAAGCCCTAAGAGCCTCTGGCAAAAGTGGGTCAATTTCGGTATTGTAACTTGCCCCACCGCCGTTGTTGTTTTTGTTTGGATTATCTATATTTTGTTCAATTTCTTTATCAAAAATTGGCAAATTGTTGTCTCGAACATAGTCCACAATGTTGTTGATTTCGTTTGTCGAAATGAAGCAACCTTGCACGCGGAATGGGTCTTTCGCACCGTTTGGGAAATAGAACATATCGCCCTTGCCCAAAAGTTTTTCAGCGCCCACGCGGTCAAGAATTGTCATACTGTCAACCGCACTCGTAACTGCAAATGAAATTCTTGATGGGAAGTTTGATTTAATAAGTCCAGTAATTACATCAACTGATGGTCTTTGTGTTGCCAAAATCAAGTGAATACCAGCAGCACGCGCCTTTTGTGCAAGACGACAAACTTTCTCTTCAACCTCTTTCTTTCCAGTCATCATAAGGTCAGCAAGTTCGTCAACAATAACAACGATGAATGGCATTTTTTGAACCTTTCCAGACAAAACATCTTGCGTTTGGTTGTATTCATCAATGTTTTTAACCCTCGCAAGCCCCAAAACTTCAAAACGGCGTTCCATTTCAGCCACAGCCCAAGAAAGCGTGTTGATTGCCTTTTGAGTGTCGCACACAATTTTTGGCATAATCAAATGAGGAAGCGCCTCGTAAGACGAAAATTCCACGCGTTTAGGGTCAATCAAAAAAATTTTTACATCTTCAGGAGAAGCCTTGTAAATGATTGACAAGATGATTGAGTTTAAGCACACGCTCTTTCCCGAACCAGTCGAACCAGCCACCAAAAGGTGCGTAAGTTTTTGCATATTGCAGCAAATTGTTTTTCCTGTGATATCTTTTCCAAGTGCGAAAGTAAGCGGAGATTGTGCCTCCATAAATTCTCTCGAATTTAAAACATCCTTCAAACTGATTGTTGCGATTGAGGCATTAGGAACTTCAATTCCGACCATGCTTTTGCCAGGAATTGGTGCTTCAATTCTGATTGTGCCCTCTGCAGCAAGCGAGAGAGCAATGTCATCTGCACGATTTTTGATTTTCTGAACAGAAATTCCAACTGGCATTTCAAGTTCATATCTCGTTACCGCTGGGCCAACAACAACACTTTGAACTTTTGCAGGCACACCAAATGTTTCAAGCGTATTTTCAAGCAACACGCGTTTTGTTGCGACATCTTCATTAAGCGTAGACAAATCAACGCTTTTTGTTGTAATGAAATCAATCGGAGGCTTTTCATAAACATATGGTTCTCTTGGCGCTTCAGGCTCTTCAGCAGCAATTGATTGTTGTTCTCTTGACAGCATGCCATTTCGCGTGTTCAAACTTTGTTGTTGACGATTAAATTCTGCCCTTGCATCAACATCTTCTTGATTTAAAACTTCTCCGCGACGATTGAAATTTGGTCTGTCGTTTAATCCTCTGTCACCAAGTCCCCTGTCGTCCGCATTTCTGTCAAAACCTCTGTCTCTGTTAAAATCTCTGCGTTCAAAACCTCCAGAATTGTCACGCGATGGCAAACTGTTTACAACATTTTGTTCAGCATCTTGAACAGATATATTTTCTGAACTTTCAAAAATCTCTGGATTTTCTTGTCGTTCTTCTTCGATTGCACTGCGTAAAATATCGTCCGCTTGCTCAACCAATTCTTCGCTCTTAACCTCAGGAAGTGGACGGCGAATGATTGGGGTTTTATCCATCTTGAATTCATCCTCATAATAAACTTGAGATGGTTGAATGTCGTCATTTTTAAGTGCAGAAACATTTGAATTTATCTCTTCTGCGGCAGGCATATCATTTTGTTTCTTTACATCCTTAAAATATTCATCAATGTTGATTTGTGGCGGTGTCAAGATATATTCTCTAAGCGACTTTGGCTTTTCAGGTTCTTTAGGTTTAGTCGCTTCAACAGGTGTTGCATATTCATGCTCATACGCCTTTTCACGCTTCTTGTCAAGCCCCAGAATTTGTCTTGCAGTAAGAGGTTTTTGTTCAAGTGCTTGTTGCTGCTTTTGTTCTTCGGCTTTCAAATTTCCGTTCAAAACAACATTAACTTCATTTGTTGGTTGCTGTTCCAAAACTTTTTCTTCTTGTTTCTTTAGCAGGTTGTTTTCTTTGATTTGAACAACAGAAACAGGCTCGTTTTCCGCGCGTTCTTTTTTCATAAATCTCAAACTGTCCAAAAGCAACGCAATGCAAAGCACAAGTGCAAGTGCAAATATGATGTACGCCCCATAAATGTTTGCGATGTAGAGACAAATAGTTGTCAAAATTCCAATAACAAAGCCACCAGCAGTCCATTTGTCAAGATAGTTTTTTCCCAGATAGTCCCAAAATGTCAAGCCATTTTTGTTTCCCACAATTGCAAGTTGCAAAATACATAATGCAAAAATTGTAGATAAGATAAGACAAATCAAATATCTTTTTGGCATAACATATCGTCTGTTGTTTACGAGAGCAAGACCTACAATACACAAAATTATGCAAAGTGGATAACCAAACACACCAAAAAGACCAAGAAAAAAGGTTTGCAATGCAGGAATAATGCCAGTCAAAAACAAAAACACAACCGAGGCAGCCCCAATAAGAGAAAATCCAACAATCTTTTTTACATTTGGATTTTTTTCTTTCTTTTTCTTTGAATTAAGTTTGTAAATTGCCATCAAATCCCCCAAAAGGTGTAAATCCATGCAGCCCAACAAATCGTGCTGCACCTCTGGAAGCCCCAAAATATCATACAAAAAGCCCAAAGAGGTGGATTTTATATAATTTTATATTATCGGAAGTTGTCGGCAAGCAGTCCGAAGGAATATTTGCCAGCAACTGATGTTCATACATACTCGGAGGCGCTTGATTTATTCAAGCCAAGTTGTGTAAACAACTTAAATTTCAACTTGCTTGAAATTTTACTTCGATAGTTTATATTATATAATAACATGACACAACTCAATTTCGCAAACAGATTTCGCAAAAAACAAACAATATTTTGTCAAACAATGCCAACTATGCAAAGTTTAGCCCAAATTTTGGCTGACCGTGCAAAGTTCAAACCCTTTTTCTTTCAGGGTTTTGATAATTCTGTCAAGAGCGTTTTTGGTTGCCTCAGTTGGATGCATCAAAACAAAATCGCCACCCTTGCAATTTTTGATTGCGCGTTGATAAATCACCTCGCTATCCTTATCTCGCCAATCAATCGTATCTCGCCCTTCCGTCCACATAATGGTTTTATATCCCAACTCAGTTGCGATTTCAACTGTTTTTTTGTTGTAAGAACCGCTTGGTGGCGTAAATAAATTCATGTCAACGCCTATAAGAGTTTTGACCAATTTGTGAGTGTTTACAATTTCTTCATAATTTTTTTCTGCGGACAATTTGCCTTGGTCTTTGTGATAATAGCCATGATTTCCGATTTCATGCCCTTCTGCATAGATTTTTTGCAGCATATCACTTTCTTTTACCGCCCAAGTACCGCCGACAAAAAAGGTCGTTTTTACGCCATTATCCGACAAAATCTGCAACATTTCGTCAAGATATTCCGTCCCCCAATAGACATTAATCATCAGCGAAATTTTGTTTGATTTTTGATTGCCACTGTAATACACCCCATTGACAAGCCCAGTTGACTGCACATAATTTATGCCATAAACCGCGACACAAGAAATTGTGACCAGCATGACCACAATGATAAGATTTGTAAAAATTTTTCGAGAACTAACCGTCCAAAAATGCACATTTTTCATGCTATATAATATGATGGACAGCCCCAAATATGACTAATTATGTATTTGCGGAGCAAAATCGACAAGTTGTTCAATATCAACACAAATAACACTTGCCATTTTCATAAGAGAATCCAATTCAACATACCTTAAGTCACCTTTTTTAATCCTTTCCAATTGATAAGAATTAATTTCACACAGTTTGCAGAAAGTCTTTTGATTTTTTGGATTGTCTTTTAACATTTTTTCGTAGTAATCGTTAAAAATTTTCATATTTAATTCATCTTCGCACTTTAAATTTCTTGGAAAATAATCTTCAATATGTATAATTTCGCCCATACTAAGCCAACCTGTTATAATTTTTTAGTCCTTTTTGGACTGTTTTTATTATTTTAATAGTCTTGTTTGGACTATGTCAAGTATTTTTAGTCCAATTTGTCATAAAATATTTTCATGAATAAGTTTGCTGAAAGATTTAAAGAGTTAAGAATAGAGAAAAACTTATCTCAAGAAGACATTTCAAAAGCATTGAACTATAAGCAATCTGGAATTTCAAAATGGGAAAAGGGTAAAACCGAGCCACCTTACGACATTTTGATTGAGATTGTAAAGTTTTTCGGTGTCACAGCAGACTACTTGCTTGGTTTAGAAGACTAATCCCCAACATTTCCACATAAGCACTTTTGATAAGTGCTTTTTTGTTGAAATTTTTTATTTTTCTGTTTCATTTTGAAACAATCAGCCACATATTCAAATTTTTGTTGTATGCTAGAAATATGAAAAACAAATTTGCAGAAAGATTTAAAATTTTAAGGATAAAAAATAAATTGACGCAAAAAGCAATGTCAAAAGAACTGGGATTGAAACAATCAACAATCTCCAAGTGGGAAAAAGGCACAAGCGAGCCGTCATATAACACCCTAATCAAAATTTCAAAATATTTTGAGGTCAAAATTGGATTTCTTCTTGGGTTAGAAGATTAAAAAATCACACTATGCAGTGTGACTTTTTTATTAATCATCAAATTCAATCTCTTCGCCTTCTTCCTTGTTATCATCGTCTTCAACTTCTTGCTCTGACACATTCCCGCCAGCCAAGAAATCGTAATAGTCATAAATCAAACTGTTTAAATCAGCAACGAAGCCCTTGATACTTTTAAATTTCTTAGAAACATAGTTAAGCCCAATCACAAGACCATTGACAACCATCAAATCGCGTCTTGTACATGCTTGCAAAATTGAATTTACGACAAATTCAACATCATCCAAAACATCCGTTCTTTTCTTCTCAAACTTCAAAATCGCAAGGATTTGGTTGCAAGTTTTCACAATCTCGTCCAAAAGTGCATCAAGGTGTGGAAATTGCTCTTCTTCCGCCTGCTTTTCCTCGGCTTTTTTAATCATCTCTTCGGTTTCCATTTGGCGTTTGATGTCATCAAGAGTTATGTTTGTGTCAAGTTCGAATAGTTTGCAAATTGTGTCGCGATATGGACGAACAATCTTTTCAAGAAAGTTTTGCATTGGAGTAAATTTTTTGTCTTGGAAATATGTTTCCAAAAACTGATTTGCATTGATTTTTTCGTTGATTATGTCATTGAAAATTGTTACAGAAAGTGCAAGTTTTTTCTTGTCGTCCGTTGGCACAGAAACCTTTACCATTCCAGTTTTCTTGTCAACTGAAAACGCCTTGTCAAATTCTTCATCTTCATCAAAATCATCAAGACATTCTGCCAAAAGGTCGAGGATGTCTTCACTTTTGGTCATTACAGTCAAAAACTTATCAAGACGCTTGTTTAAATCAAGAAACTTGCCTGTCAACATATCATTGCAAGCAACTACAAATTTTTCAACATCAAGAATATTTTTGGCTTCCATAGTACCCCCAAATCAGAATTTTAACCAAGAATTTGGCAATTCTAAGTTTTTACTTCTCTTTATTTTATCACATCACAAAAAAAAAGCAAATAAATTTGCAAACAAGACAAAAAAAATTGATTTTTTATTTTTAAAATGCTATCATAACACTAAAGTTAGCGAAATTTCGACATGGAGTTTTTATGAATTATGACGCACTGACCAACAAATTAATAATTCTTTTTGTCATGGAAAAAATGGAAATGCCTTTGACAGAAAACTCTATCATTGAAATCTGCTCGGTCAAAAACGCTTGGGTAAATTATATGGACTGCCTTGACCTTCTCTATCAACTCTCAGAATCAAAACTGATTTACAAAACTGCTTGCAAAGAAGGCGAAATGCGTTATGATTTGACATATGAAGGCCGCGATTGTTTGTCATATTTTTACAAACGCATCCCAATCGCTCTTCGCGATGAAATTGTTGATTTCAGCAAACGCAACCGACTTTCAATCAAGCAATCACAAGAATATTATGCAAATTACACCGATGCCGATGACGGCTCTTACATCGTAACCATGCGAATTTACGAAAGTCTTATCAGCACCCCACTCTTTGAAATTAAGGTAAAAGCACCAACTCGTCAATCCGCCGAAGAAGCCTGCAAAAAGTGGCGTCAATCCGCTCCAAATATTTATGAATATATCTTTGACAAACTTATCAACACTGATTAAAAAGTGATTTAAGAAATAACACCAAAAAATTGGGTGTTATTTTTTTCAAATTTGGTATTTACATTTTCAAATTTGTTTGATATAATACCTTCAATTGGAGGCAAAATCAAAATGCAATCAACAGAATTGGAAACAAGATATGAAAATTTTGTTAAATTCACAAAAGAAAATAAATTAAAAATTTTAAAAAAAGAGAGTAAAAAAAATGTCAAATAAAAAACGTAATTCAAATTCACAAGACAACTACTTGGCTTTTGACAGCGATTTCTTAAGAGCCTTGGTTCGCGCAGACGAACTTCTTAAAAGCAACAAAGACCTTGATTTCAGATTTATTCAAGAGTTCCCTTTTTCAAAATATGGAAACTTGTTAAAGAAAATCATGTTGCACATAACACATGACGAACTTAAACCAGTCATCTTGGAAGGCGTCTACAACGAATGTAAACACATCAAGCCTCTGCTTGCATTTATTCAAAAATATTGCTATGTTGACACACGCACCAACACTTTAAACTGCAAGGATGAA
The DNA here is from genome assembly GCA_964592565.1 of uncultured Lachnospiraceae bacterium. GTDB lineage: Bacteria > Bacillota > Clostridia > Christensenellales > UBA1242 > Caccovivens. The sequence continues at coordinate 4,796 of CAZQFT010000005.1, read as the reverse complement.
GCCGATGCTGTCTACAAATTGGCAACCGCCTACTGCACTTGTTATGAGCAAAACGGAAGACAAGAGTATGCTCCGATGCACATGACTTACAACGCACTATCTGGACTTTATCAACCAAGCAACGATGCGGTGATTATGGCACAAGCAACAAGGGCTGGCGTCTGCTTGGCAACCTTGAACAAAAAAGATTATATCGTAGCCCGCAAAAGTGAAGATGTGATTGAAAAACAAAACGACTCAATCGTAAACAAAATCATAGAAATAAACAAACTGAACCCAGACCTTTCTTTTTATGATGAAAACGCACCTGTAATAAGACCTTATTCCATTGCCAAACTTTTCAAGATTCTCAGCAATCGAAATGACGAACTTTTCAGCAAGAACACCTTAAAAGTCACAAAAGCAGACGTACTTATCAAATAGAATTTGAAGTAGGTTTATGCATCTAATCCATCAATTAAAAACTTTCGATCAAAAATTTATGGATACCACTTGCAAAACCTACTTTTTTATGTTAGAATACACATATGAGTAATAATATTTTAGAAGTTAAAAATCTTTCTGTACTTATTAAAGAGCGTTTTTTGGTTAAAAACGTTACTTTTTCGTTGGAAAAAGGCAAAACTCTTGCCATTATTGGTGAAGACAGGTCTGGAAAAACAAGTTTGATTAAGGCAATTGATGGTGCATTGCCAATCAGCCAAGGTCAAATTTTGATTGACGGCAAAGACATCAAACTTAATCGTGAAGTTTTGTCAGATGTCAGCCTTTGTCTTGACCCTCCAATGTTTTTCAAGTTTCAGTCTGTGTATGAAAACATGAAATATCTCACCTCGCTGAGCAACAAATTTGACAAAGAAAAAATCAAAGAGGTTCTTGAAAAGGTTGGATTGTCAGACAAAATCAAAACAAAAGTGCTGTTTTTGTCTTATTTTGAGAAGAAATTGCTTTCTCTTACCCTTGCCTTTCTTGTTCATCCAAAACTTATGTTGCTTGACCAACCATTCAAAGCATTGCCTGTAAAGCAAATCGAACTTATTAAAAATTGGATTAGACAACTTCAAAAAGAAGGCACAACTGTCATTATTTCATCAACAAAATATGAAAATGTCTCTGATTTTTGCGACCAATTCATTTTTATGGAACACCGCCAACTTGTAAAAATGCTTACACATGCACAGTGCGAAAAATTTACAAGCAAAAAGACATACGCCTTCATCGAGGCAAAATATCCACACTACGCTGGCAAAGTTGTAATTGACGAATTTGGTTTGGATGTAAAAATTCTCGTAAGAAAACTTTTGTTTGAAGCAGATGAAGACAAAACTGCTGAAATCGTAAAATTCTTGTCAAAAAAGAAAATAAAAATCTTCAAAGCAGGATTTTTGCAAAATAAGGCTGAAAAAATCTTCGCCGAACTTGCACCTTTCTATAAAAAGGAGGAAGTTCAAGAATGAAAAAAAGCCTAAGAATTGCCGCATATGACTATAAGCGTATCATGTCCAACCCAATAACTTTGATTGGTCTTGTAATCATTCTTGCAGCAAGCCTTATCATTGGATTTATTGTAAAACCTGAAGTTACCCCTGCCTACTCCGCAAGTGTTTCTGGCGAAACGACTAGGCAAGTTTATGAAAACTTTATCGGAACAAAAGATGCTGACCGCAAAGAAAACCTTGACGAAATAATCACCCAAGCAAAAGCATATTTAAACATTCAAGATCAAGAAACAAGCCTTGACCAAAGCGAGTTTAGGCAAATAAACATAAAATTTCAAGAAGTCAAGGATGAAGTAAAAAAATATGGTGAACTTGGCTCATCCGCATATCTTTCAGACATCAGTCCATATCGAAATGCAGCCACAAAACTCAGCAACTTCGTTGAACGCTTTGCTGGTTTGAAGGGACTTGAAAGCGATTTAATTTTTACAAAAACTCAATTTGAAGAACTAAATGCTTTGTCGATTTATTTTAACGAGCTTTCATCGTCAGCCAAATCAAATTCTGAAATTCTGGATGAACTTTACAAAAACATTTCAAAGATTGACAATTTAAATGACATCGCAACAAAAGTCTACACATGGGAATGCGACCCAGAAATCTTGGAAGCGTTGCAGACGGATTGCATAAAAAAAGCAGAAACAAAACTTGCAAAAATCTATGCAGAAATGCAAAGGCTTTACAACGAAGCCCCTGTTGGTGACATTCAATATGTGCAAGATATGTGTGACCTTGCAACAAATTATAAACTCACCTGCGAAAGCGCTAAATTTGAAATTGAAGCCGAGTTTAAGTTGTTGCTTGAAAAACGCTTCAATAACCTTGAAAATCTTTACCATTTTGAAGAAATTGTAATTGAAGACACTCGCCTTGCACTTACAAAAGCGGAATATTTCTTGAATGATGAGGGTCTTTATTACACGCAGTATCAAACTGCACTCAACTTTAAAACCGCATCACATCAAATCACGATTTATGACTATACATACATGATTGTAAGCATTATCGGATTTTTAACAATTTTGTTTGGAATTTTCTGCACATACAAACTCTTTGGTCGTGACCGTAAAAATGGAAAAATGGACACAATTTTGGCACAAGATGTAAACTTTAACCAAGTTTTTATGGGAAAGACATTGGCTATTGTGCTTATAACTTCAACAATTTTACTTGCATTTATGGTTTTAAGTTTGCTTTGGGGACTACTTTTGTATGCAAACTTGCCAAATCCAATTTTGGCAGTCTTCAACCTTACAAGCGTTTATACAATTCATCCTTTCCTATTCTTGCTGATTAAGGTTATCGGAATTGAATTACAAGTAATTTTCTATAGCACACTTACATTGTTTTTGATGAATTTGTCACGCAAATTTGATTTGATGTTTGCAATCGCACTTATCATCTTTGCAGTCGCAACGGTTTGCAACATTTTCTTAAATGGTTCGCTTGTTTATTGTTTGTTCCCATTCATACACTCTGACATAACCGCATTTCTTGGCGGTGCGACCATGGAAACAGGTTTCCTAAAAACAGCACTTTACACATCTGGAAACTTCTTCATTTCAATCGTTTATTATCTGGTTGTTGTATTATTGCTTTACAATTTCACAAAGCAATTATTTAAGAAAAATTAATTTCATTTTACAAATTTTTATGTTTATCTAAATGAAAATAAATAAAAACAATACAAAAATAAAAAAACACCAAAAAATGGTGTTTTTTGTTTTTTTTAATTCTTCTTTGCTCCACAGCAAAAGGATTATAGCGATTTTCATTAATTATTTTTTCTTTATTTTTACTAATTATTTTTACTTAAAATTATGAATTCAAAAAACTTTGAGCCGTCTATTTTTCTCACATCTGCTCATCAAATTCAATTTAAAAAACTCGACTTCCAAATGGCTTTATTCTACCAGCCTTAATCTCAATGTTAAATACAAAATTATTTTTATCTCGCCTATAGCGCACAACAACATCATCGGCAAGAAGAAAAAAATTGCGTGCAAGTGGCGTGACCTCATTTTTCAAAATTTCTGCAACCTCTTCAAGATTCGTAAATTTATCTTTAATCAAAAGTTCGTTGATTCTGTCCACACCTGCCTCCTAACAATATTTCTTCATGTTTCTTTTAAAATACCCTAAAACGCCTCGATATTTATATGTGCAATCATAAATTTTTTTGCTACCATCATGGATGTTCTCTGCCAAGAGTGTAAATGCCCTCGCACTTTCGCAATCAGTCAAAATTCTGCCATCTGATGACATTTTCGACACCTTATCATCTTCAGGAACAACTCCAA
>CAZQFT010000005.1:0-987 GCA_964592565.1 uncultured Lachnospiraceae bacterium | reverse complement strand
GAATTCCCATAGATTTTACAATGCTTTCAATGTTCATCATCTCGCCTGAAAGAAGCAAATCTCCGCGCATGCGATTGATTACAATCCCCTTGTTTTCAATGCTGTATTCACTCAAAAGCCCCACCACCTTATCAGCATCTCGAATGCTTGACAAATGTGGCGTCACAACAATTATTGCCTCGTTTGCAGGAAAAACTGCTCTGTGAAAACCATTTTCAACCCCTGCTGGACAGTCAATCAAAATATAATCAAAAGAGTGGTCAATGATGTCTGTTATGTTTTTGATATGCTCACCAGTAATCTTGCTTGCCGAATATGTGTGCGATGATGGCAAAAGATAGAGAGACGGAAAGTTCGGGTCCTGCAGTAATGCTTGCCTCACGCGACATTTGCCAGAAACGACATCTGTTATGTCAAAAATGACCTGCCTTTCAAGTCCCATAATCACATCCAAATTGTTAAGCCCAATGTCAACATCAATCATCACAACCCTAAATCCAAGCCTCGACAAATACACGCCAAGATTTGCACAAACTGTGGTTTTCCCAACCCCACCTTTGCCACTTGTAACAACAATTTTTCTTGCCATAAAAACTCCTATTACAATTTTAAAGAAAAATACACCATAAATAAAATAAAAAATAAAAAAATTAAACACAATAATGTCGAATTTTGTCTTATTATTCCCATTATAAAATCGAACAAAAAGGATTTTTAGATTATTTAAATTTCATTTTCCATTTTAATTAAAATTTATTTCTTAAAAATAAAAAACACCAATTATTTTTGGCGTTTTAAGAATTAAAAAACCACTTTTAAATAAGTGGTAATTTTTTTACAAATTTTTAATAATGCTTTCCAAAAGTTGATGATCGGAAAGAAGTTTTCCTGCACCAAGAATTGTGACATTATCAACATCTTCACTGATTTCAAAAGGGTAGTTCAAATTCTTTTTAAGATATGTCTCAAGCCCTTGCAATTTTGCAC
>CAZQFT010000004.1:9819-17780 GCA_964592565.1 uncultured Lachnospiraceae bacterium | reverse complement strand
CCACGAACTGGAAGTCCTTTTCTGTGACGAATACCACGATAGCAACCAATTTCGTTGAGTTTCTTGATATTCATGCTAACTTTTGATTTAAGTTCACCTTCAACTACGAGATTGTGTTCGATATAGTTACGAAGTTTAGCAACATCGTCTTCTGACAAATCTTTAACACGAATGTCCATTGAAATTCCTGTTTCTTTGCAGATATTACGAGAAGTTTCAACTCCGATTCCATAGATATAAGTCAAACCATATTCCAATCTCTTTTCTCTTGGAAGGTCAACACCAGCAATTCTTGCCATTTGATTTTTTCTCCTTTTTAATTAACCTTGTGTTTGTTTATGCTTTGCGCTCTTTGAACAAATTACCATAACTTTGCCATCTCTTTTGATGACTTTGCATTTATCACACATTGGTTTAACCGATGCTCTGACTTTCATTTTTTGCTCCTTTTTAACCCTTTTCTCTCCAAGTAATTCTACCTTTGGAAAGGTCATACGGGCTCATTTCGATTTTAACTTTGTCGCCTTCAATAATTCTGATAAAATTTTGTCTAAGTTTCCCAGAAATGTAAGCAGTGATAACATGCCCATTTGACAAAGTCACAAGGAATGTCATACTTGGCAATACCTCTGTTACAACACCTTCAAACTCAATTACATCTTCTTTCGACATATTGGCTCCTTTCTTTTAAAAATTTTCTTATGCCCGCGTTTACATTTTCTTGTCCAGACTTGAGTTTTTCAACATCAAACCCAATTTTTGAAGCCTTCTGAACATGCTTTAGGCTTTTCTTTTTCGGTTTAGTCAATTTTAATCGGTCGCCGTCAACGAGATAACAATATCTGTCGTCAACATCCAAAACCACAAAAATCTGATTTTTTTCTTTTCCCGCTGTTGCAATTACAACATCACCTTGAAAAATATTCATCGTCATTCTCCAAGGTCAAGATTTCGGCACCGCTCTTCGTGAAAAGAACAGTATTTTCGTAGTGTGCTGATGGCTTTCTGTCGCGAGTAATAATACCCCAGCCGTCACTTAACATTGCAATCTCTTTTTTACCTGCATTAATCATTGGTTCAATCGCAAGCACTGCGTTCTCAGTAATGACAGGTCCATCAGTTTCTTTGCCGAAATTCAAAACCGATGGTGCTTCATGCATTTTGCGACCTATTCCATGCCCACAAAGTTCACGAACAACCGAAAATCCGTTTGACTCTGCGTGTTTCTGAACAGCATGTGAAAGTTTTCCAATTCGGTCACCAATTCGCAAATTTTCAATACCCTTGAAAAAGCACTCTTTAGTAACTCGAACAAGTTTCTCTTTCTCTTCTGAAATAACACCGACAGGATAAGTCCTTGTCGCATCGCCGTGATAGCCTTTATATCGAACCACGATGTCAATGCTGACAATGTCGCCTTCCTTTAAAATGATGTCTCTGCTTGGAATTCCATGAACAACCATTTCATTTACAGAAATGCAAGTTGCTGCAGGATAACCCTCATAGCCAAGACATGCAGGCGCTCCACCACAATCTATTATAAACTTTTCCAGAGATTTGTCAATATCAAAAGTGGAAATTCCCGGTTTTACTAATGTTTTTGCAAAGATTAGTGCATCTCGAGTAATCTCACATGCTTTCTTTATTAAAACAATTTCTGCAGGAGTTTTCTGTATCATACTCTTCCTTCTAAAAAGTTTTTTACAGGTTTGTAAGTTTCTTCAGGTGATGTTCCACCTTCAACAACAAACAACCTTTCAGCGTAGAAGTTTATAAGTGGTGCTGTCATTTTTTCATAAACTTCCAGACGAGCATTTAATGTTTCCAAATTATCGTCATCCCTTTGGAACAATGGTGAATTGCATTTCTCGCAAGTAGATTTTTTGTAAGTAGAAGTGTTGTAAATCTCACCACATTTACTGCACACTCTTCTACCTAAACATCTGCGTCTGATTTCATCAAACGAAACGTCCAACTGAATTACTGTATCAATCTCTGCAATTTTCTCAAGTGCTTTTGCCTGTTCGATTGTGCGAGGAAATCCGTCTAGAATAACTCCCCTTCTGCAATCATCTTGAGCAATACGCGCCTTAAGCATAGAGATTGTTACATCATCTGGAACAAGTTGTCCCTTATCAATATAACTTTTAGCCAAAAGACCTATTTCAGTCTCATTTTTAATATTTTCGCGGAAAAGGTCGCCAGTTGAGATTTGCTTCAATCCAAAATCGGCTTGAAGTTGTCTTGCCAGCGTACCTTTCCCAGAAAATGGTGCACCAAGAAGTATTAAATTCATAATAACCTCCAATTTAAATCATTTTAGATTCTTAAGAATTTCTTTCTCAGTCATTTTTCCCTCTTCTCTAAATACTAATAACGCTTAGAATATCATTCTTAGCAATAGAGTCGCGCAAAATGCTTATGGCATTATCGTTTGGCGCGAGGAGTGAAAAACAAGCGTCAAGGCGATTCTTTTCGGATATTTCCGAAAACGAGCAATCAGCGCAATTTTTCACTAATTTAAAAACCCTTTATAGTTTCTCATCAACATTTGCGCTTCCAAACCTTTATCAAATTCAAGAGCAACAGAAACGATAATCATAAGACCAGTCGTACTGAATGCATTGATAAGACTTGTCAAAATCACATCGCTTGCCCCAATTGCTTTGAAAGCCAAAGATGGAACAAGTGCAATGAATGCCAAGAAGATTGCTCCGAAAAGCGTAATTCTTCTTGAGATTTTTCTTAAATAATCTGATGTTGTTTTTCCTGGTCTAATACCTGGAATAAATCCACCTTGTTGTTGCAAGCGTCTTGAAATATCATCAGTATCAAATGTAATTTGTGCATAGAAGAAAGCAAATGCTAAAATCAAAACTGCCAAAATTACAATATAGAACCAAGAGTTTGTTCCCATATAGTTTTGATACCAAATAAGCCCTGATTCCCATGCAGGAACGACGCTCATGATAAGTTGTGGCAATGTTAAGAGTGATGTTGCGAAAATGATTGGCATAACCCCAGAAGCATTAAGTTTGATTGGGATAAATGTATCCTGTCCGCCATACATCTTTCTGCCCTTGATTTGTTTTGCGTACTTAACATTAACTCTTCTTTCAGAAGAATCGATAAATACGATAAGTCCGAAAATTACAACCAAAGCAACAATATAGATTATGATTGACCAAAGTCCTTCCAAATTGTCCATACTGATTTGTTGAGCGGCTGTTTGAATTGCATTACCTGCTGAAGAGATGATACCAACGAAGATGAGCATACTCATTCCGTTTCCAACTCCAAGTTGAGTAATCTTTTCGCCAAGCCAAACTGTAAACATAGCACCAGCAGTCAAAATCAAAACAATTCCTGCGCCAATAAGCCATGTTGGAAGTCCGAGCAAATCAGTATTTATATAAGAACTGAATGAAACAACCACACCAATTGCTTGTGCAAGTGCCAAAACAAGTGCAGTAATACGAGTGTAGAAATTGATTTTTCTTCTGCCATCTTCACCTTGCTTTGAAAGTCTTTCAAGTGAAGGAATTGCAACTGCCAAAAGTTGAATAACAATTGACGCTGTAATATATGGCGAAACGCCCAGAGCCAAAATCGAGCCGTTTGACAAAGCGTCACCACTAAGCATGTTCATAAGCGAAAAGAAACTTGTTCCTTCGCTTGCGCCAGCCATAGCCTCAGACAAGTCAAAACCTGGACAAACCAAAGCACATCCAACTCTATATAAAATGAGCAAACCCAAAGTAATGAGGATTTTTTTTCTTAAGTCTTTTATTTTAAAAGCATTAACGAGAGTTTTAAACATGTTTTACTCCTCAAATTTAAATTTCAAAGTTGTTAAATTAACCTTCGATTTCAATCTTTCCGCCGGCCTTTTCGATTTTTTCGATAGCAGACTTAGTTGCTTTCTTAGCCTTAATTGTAAGTGGCTTTGTGATTTCTCCATTGCCAAGAACCTTAAGACCATATGGTTGCATTTTTCCAACAACTCTGTATTCATATAAGAGTTCTTCAGTGATAACTGTGTTTGGTTCAAAAATTTCAAGGTCTCCAACATTAACTGTTGAATAAACCTTTCTTGAGTTAAAGTTGTTAAATCCGCGAATTGGGATTTTTCTGATCATTGGAATGTTTCCACCTTCAAAACCAGCCTTAACTCCGCCACCACTTCTAGCCCATTGACCTTTGTGTCCTTTACCAGAAGTCTTGCCAATACCAGAACCGATACCGCGACCAACTCTTACCTTTTTGGTTGTAGAACCTTCTGCAGGTTTAAGATTTTCTATTTTCATAAAGCAATCTCCTTACTCTTCAACCACTTCAACGAGATGCTTAACATGGAACAAACTTCCACGGATGCTTTCGTTGTCTGGTAAAATTCTTGTTTGGTTAAGTTTCTTGAAACCAAGTGCTTCCAAGATTTTTGCTTGGTTTTTGTTGTAACCAATCGCACTTCTAACCCAAGTAACTTTCAATGTTTTTTCTTTTTTCATGACGCCCTCCGATTAAATTTCCTCAGGCTTTTTGCCACGACGAGCGGCAATTTCTTCTCTTGTCTTAAGAGAAAGAAGCCCATTCAATGTTGCTCTAACAACATTAATTCTGTTTGTAGAGCCATGAATTTTTGTCACAATATTCTTAACGCCAGCAACTTCCAATACTGCACGAGCAGCACCACCAGCAATAACTCCGTGACCTTCTTCAGCAGGCAACATCAAAATATTTGTTGTGCTGTATTTTCCAACTGTTTCGTGAGGAATTGTTCCTTCAACAATTGAAATCTTCTTCATGTTTTTCTTTGCGACAACTGTTGCTTTGTCAATAGCATTTGGAACTTCGTTAGCCTTGCCAATTCCCATTCCAACATTGCCTTTTCCATCTCCAAGAACAACAAGTGCAGAGAAACGCATTGTGCGTCCGCCCTTAACAACCTTTGTTACGCGGCGAACATGAACAAGTCTTTTGTCCATCCCATCGTCTTCTTTCTTAACAGGTCTTTCACGACGATTGTTTTTTTGTGGTCTATCTTGTCTGTCTTCTTTGTTTTTCTTAATTTCTTCAGCCATGTCGTCCTCCTAAAATTTGAGCCCTGCTGCTCTTGCGCCTTCAGCAACTGCTTGAACGCGTCCTGTGTAAAGGTATCCACCTCTGTCAAAAACAACTTCTTCAATTTTCTTTTCCAAAGCTCTTTTTGCAACTGTTTCACCAACGATTTTTGCTGCCTCAGTTTTTGTTTTACCCTTAACCATTTCAGCAACTTCTTTTTCGCGAGTAGAAGCAGAAACGAGAGTGTTTCCTGCTACGTCATCAATAACTTGAGCATAAATATTGTTAAGACTTCTGTAAACATTAAGTCTTGGTCTTTCAGCAGTTCCGCTTACTTTATTTCTAACTCTTGCGTGACGAACAAGTCTGTCTTGATTTTTATCTTTAACTGTAATCATACGTCAATCTCCTATTTCTTACTTCTTGCCCTTACCAGCAGTCTTACCAACTTTTCTAACCAAAGTTTCGCCGTCAACATGAACGCCGTAACCATGATAAGGTTCGTATGGTCTTTTGCTTCTTACGTTTGCGCAAAATTGTCCGACTTTTTGTTTGTCAATACCTGAAACAACTACTTCAGTAATTGTTGGGCATGTAACTTTGATATCTGATGGGATTTCAAGTTCAACTGGGTGAGAATAACCAAGCCCCAAAACAAGTTTGTTTCCTGTTACTTGTGCTTTGTAACCTACACCGTTGATAACAAGTTTTTTATCCCAGCCCTTTGTAACGCCAACAACCATATTGTTTACAAGTGCTCTTGCAAGGCCTTGTTTTGCGTTAAGTGAAGGGTTTTCATAAGTAAAGTGAATTTCGTTGTCGATAACTTCTGTCTTAATACCTTTATCGATTGTTTCTGTAAGAGTTCCTTTTGGTCCAGTTACAACAACATCGTTGCCATTACGAGTAAAAGTTACGCCATTTTCAAGTTTAATTGGTTTATTTCCTATTCTTGACATTTCACCCTCCTTACCATACATAAGCGAGAACTTCGCCACCAACATTCAAACTTCTTGCAACTTTATCAGTAACAATTCCTTTGTTTGTTGAAATAATGGCAATTCCAAGCCCGCTTATAACCTTTGGAAGATTGTCTTTATCAGAATAAATTCTAAGACCAGGTTTTGAAATTCTCTTCAAACCTTGAATAACACTTTGTCCTTCTTCATCATATTTAACTGTGATTTCAATATTCTTAAAAGAGCCAGCGTCAACAAGTTTGTATTCTGCAATGTAACCTTCTTCTAAAAGGATTTTTGTGATTTCTAATTTTTCTTTTGATGCAGGGATTTCCACTGTCTTGTGTTTTGCACTGATTGCATTTCTAAGACGAGTCAACATATCTGCAATTGGATCTGTAACGAACATAATTCCCTCCTTACCAACTTGACTTCTTCACGCCAGGAATTTCCCCGCGGTTAGCCATTTCTCTAAAACAAATTCTGCAAATGCCATACTTACGAAGTACTGCATGAGGTCTGCCACAGATAGAGCAACGAGTATATTCTCTTGACTTATATTTTGGTGTTCTTTTTTGTTTTGCAATTAATGATTTCTTAGCCATTTAAATATTCCTCCTATCTAGCAAAAGGCAAACCAAGTGCCTTCAAGAGTGCTTTTGCTTCTGCATCAGTTTTTGCAGTGGTAATGAAAGAGATGTCGAGACCTCTAATCTTTTCAACTTTATCATAAGAGATTTCTGGGAAAATAAGTTGTTCTTTAATTCCCATAGAATAATTTCCTCTGCCATCAAAAGACTTGTCAGAAATTCCTCTGAAGTCTCTTACTCTTGGAAGAGCAATGGCTGTAAGTCTGTCAAAAAATTCATACATTCTTGTTCCACGAAGTGTAACTTTTGCACCAATCTTCATTCCTTGTCTAACTTTAAAGTTTGAAATCGCTTTCTTTGCTTTTGTTGTAACAGGTTTTTGACCAGCAATCAAAGTCAATTCGTCAACAGCAGTGTTGAAACTTTTTGAGTTGTCTTTAACATCACCAAGTCCCATGTTAAGAACAATCTTAACAAGTTTTGGGGCTTCGTTTACATTCTTATAGCCAAATTCTTTGATAAGTTGTGGTACGACTTCTTCTTTATAACGCTTTGCTGTTTGATTGATTTCTTTCATCTTCCACCACCTTATGCTTCTGTTTTGTCAGAAGTTTGCTTTGTCGACTTTTGTGTAGTTGTAGACTTCTTTGCAGGAGTCTTCTTTTCTGCAGGAGCATCTGCTTTCGCTGCAGCAATGTTTTTCTTTGCTTCTTTCTTTGTTGCTTTTACAAATTCTTTGTCAAGAGAAGCAGCGCACTTTTTGCAAGATCTTACTTTCTTTCCATCGATTTCTTTATGAGCAACTCTTGTTGCTTTGCCGCAAACTGGGCAAACAACCATAACATTTGAAGCATCAATAGGAGCACTTTTCTTTACGATTTCGCTCTTTTCGTTTTGTGTTCTTGCCTTTTTGTGTTTTGTAACGATGTTCACACCGTCAACCAAAACTCTGTTATCTTTAGGGAGAACTTCCAAAACTTTGCCAGATTTACCTTTGTCTTTTCCAGCGATAACAACAACATTATCACCTTTCTTAACTGTCATGTTCATTGCCAATTCTCCTTTTAAATAACTTCTGGTGCAAGAGAGATAATTTTCATGTAACCTTTATCACGAAGTTCTCTTGCAATAGGTCCAAACACACGAGTTCCCTTTGGTTGTTTTTGGTTATCAATAATAACCGCTGCATTGTCATCGAAACGGATGTGTGAACCGTCATTTCTGTTCAAACCTTTTGTAGTTCTTACAATAACCGCTTTAACAACATCGCCTTTCTTTACGCTTCCACCTGGAATTGCCTTTTTAACTGAAGCAACAACAACGTCACCAATGTTTCCGCTTCTTCTAAAAG
>CAZQFT010000004.1:0-9809 GCA_964592565.1 uncultured Lachnospiraceae bacterium | reverse complement strand
CGCCAAGAACTCTGATACACATAAGTTCTTTAGCACCTGTATTGTCAGCAACTTTAAGTATTGTTTGAGGTTGTACCATAATTCACACTCTCCTTATTTCGCTTTTTCAACGATTTTAACAACTCTGTGGTATTTGTCTTTTGAAAGTGGACGAGTTTCCATAATCAAAACTGTATCGCCCAATCCGCATTCGTTGTTTTCGTCATGTGCTTTAAATTTCTTTGTTTGCTTTACGACTTTTCCGATTTTTGGAGATTTAACTCTGTAAGTAACTGCAACAACAACGGTCTTGTCCATAGTGCCAGCACTAACAACAACGCCTTGTCTTGTATTTCTCATATTTCTTTCCATTAGTTAAGCCCTCCGTTAGATTTTTCTCTTATAGCAGTTTGAACTCTGGCAATTTCCTTTCTAACATTTCTGATAGCCATTGGATTAGCCAAATTTCTTGTAGCATGTGAAAAACGAAGATTAAAGAGTTCAGTTTTAAGTTCTTTAAGTCTTGCGTTCAACTGCTCTAAGTTGAGAGATTTAATTTCTTCATTCTTCATTTTTCTCACCGCCTTCTACTTCTTTCTTGACAAATTTTGTCTTGCAAGGAAGTTTGTTGCCAGCAAGTCTAAGAGCCTCTCTTGCAACTTCTTCAGCAACACCTTCGATTTCGAAAAGAACTCTGCCTGGTTTTACAACAGCAACCCAGTATTCTGGATTACCTTTACCTGAACCCATACGAGTTTCGGCAGGTTTCTTTGTTACAGGTTTGTCTGGGAAAATTTTAATCCAAACTTTTCCACCTCTTTTGATGTAACGCGTAAGAGCGATACGAGCGGCTTCAATTTGGTTTGATTTAATCCAGCAAGGTTCTGTAGCAATCATACCATAAGTGCCATAAGCAAGAGTATTTCCTCTCATAGCCTTACCAGTCATTCTGCCACGCATAACCTTTCTTCTTTTTACTCTTTTAGGCATTAACATTATTCTTGTCCTCCTTTGTCAGAAGTTTTAGACAAAATTTCGCCTTTGTAAATCCAGCACTTAATGCCAAGTTTGCCATAGTTTGTGAAAGCAGATGAAACTGCATAATCAACATCCGCACGAAGAGTGTGAAGTGGAAGAGAACCTTCCATATACTTTTCTGTTCTTGCGATTGTGTTTGCACCATCAATAACACCGCTTACTTGAACTTTACATCCCTTAGCACCTGACTTCATAACTCTTTGCATTGCTTGCTTAAGAGCACGACGCCATTGTACACGCTTTTCAAGTTGTTGAGCAATTGAGTCAGCAACAAGTTGTGCGTCAAGGTCTGGTTTCTTAACTTCTTTTACATTGATAACAAGCAACTTAACTGGACGAACAACTTTGTTCAATTCTTTCTTAATTGCTTCAATTCCAGCACCCTTTTGTCCAATAATAACACCAGGTTTACCAGTATGAATGTCGATTTCAAGTTTGTTTTCTGTTCTTTTGATTTCTACTTTAGAAATTCCAGCGTTTGCGTGTTTTTTCTTAAAGAATTCTCTGATGTCATGGTCTTCTTTAAGGTTTTTGGCAAAATCTTCTTTGTTAGCATACCAAGTTGATTGCCAATCTTTATTGATACCAATTCTAAGTCCTATTGGATTAACTTTCTGCCCCATTATTTTGCCTCCTTCAACTCGTCAAGTTTGATTGTAATATGACAAGTTTTCTTTAATAATCTGTCCGCTCTACCTCTTGCTCTGAAAGAGATTCTTTTCATGATTGAACCAGATGTTGAATAGCATTCTGCAACATAGAGATTGTCTGAAGAAAGTCCTTTGTTGTTTTCTGCGTTTGCAATTGCACTCTTCAAAACTTTAAGTGCTTCTGCAGCGCCTGCTTGTGGCATATATGTCAACATTGCAACCGCTTCGTTTGCTTTCTTTCCTCTAATGTGGTCGAGAACAATTCTAACCTTTGAACTGCTCATGCGAATATCTTTAGCAACGGCGTAAGGACGATTGTCTTTATTTGCAGCTCTTTTTTCTGCTTTTTGTCTTATTCTTGTAGCCATCTTTTCCTTCTCCCTTTAGCTTCTTTTTGCGGCTTGCTTTTGACCCGCATGTCCTTTGAAAGTTCTTGTTAAAGAGAATTCGCCAAGTTTATGTCCAACCATGTCAGATGTAACATAAACAGGAATGTGTTTCTTGCCATTGTGAACAGCGAATGTAAAGCCGATAAATTCTGGGTAGATTGTTGAAGTTCTTGACCAAGTCTTGATTGGCTTCTTAACACCGCTTTCTGTCATAGCCAAAACTTTCTTCATAAGTCTTGGGCTGACATAAGGCTTCTTAATTTCTTTTTTCATTCTAGCCTTCCTCCTTAATTAACTCTCTTAACCATCAAACGGTTAGATTTGTTTTTCTTCTTTCTAGTCTTAAGTCCAAGAGCTGGCTTGCCCCATGGTGTCATAGGTGACTTCATACCAACTGGACTCTTACCTTCACCACCGCCGTGTGGGTGATCGTTAGGGTTCATAACAACACCACGAACTGTTGGACGGATGCCCATATGTCTTGTTCTGCCAGCTTTACCAACAGAAACAAGTTCGTGGTCAAGATTTCCTACTGTACCGATTGTTGCACGGCAAGCAAGGAGAACTTTTCTCATTTCGCCTGAAGGAAGTCTGAGTGTTGCATACTTGCCTTCTTTAGCCATAAGTTGAACTTCAGCACCTGCAGAACGAGCCATTTGACCACCTTTCTTAGGTTCAAGTTCAATGTTGTGAATAAGTGAACCAACAGGGATGTCTGAAAGTGGAAGGTTGTTTCCAACTCTGATTTCAACACCACTGCCACTCATCAAAATGTCGCCAACTTTAAGTCCAACAGGAGCGATGATATATCTCTTTTCACCATCTTTGTAAGAAAGAAGTGCGATATATGCAGTTCTGTTTGGGTCGTATTCAATTGCAACAACCTTTGCAGGAATGTTGTCTTTGTTACGCTTAAAGTCGATGATACGATATTTTTGTCTGTTTCCGCCACCGTGATGACGAACTGTAACTCTGCCTTGTGCATTTCTGCCAGCGTTTTTCTTCTTAACAGCAAGGAGAGATTTTTCAGGTTCTTTCTTTGTCAATTCTTCAGTTGAAAGTTTAGAATAAAATCTTCTTCCGGCTGAAGTTGGATTACTTTTTATAATAGCCATTTTCTCCTCCTAATTAAGATAAACTTTCGAAGAATGCGATTGGCTTAGATTTTTCTGTAAGTGTTACAACTGCTTTTTTGTAATCACTTGTTCTGCCAACTGTTCTTCCTTGTTTTGTGTTTTGTGATTTTTTGTGTCCCTTAACGATAAGGGTATTTACTTTTGCCACTTCAACATTGAACATTGTTTCAACTGCTTGAGCAATTTCAACTTTGTTTGCATTTTTGTTTACAACGAATGAATAGATTTTGTTTTGGATTCCGCTGTAACTCTTTTCTGTGAGAAGTGGTCTGATAATGATTTCGCTTGCTTCCATTATTCTGCTGCCTCCTCTAAGTATTTAATTGCATCTTGTGTCAAAACAACATTTTTGTTTGAAACAACTTCATAAACATTGAGAAGTTCTACGCTTACAGTGTTGAGTGCTGGAATGTTGCTTGTTGCTCTAAGTTCGTTGTCAGAATTGTTTGAAGAAACAACCAAAACTGAACCATTAAACTTAAATGCATTCAAGAAGTTTTGAGCGTCTTTTGTTTTTGCGCTTGCAACTTCAAATTTGTCAAGAACAACAACTTCTTCTTGAGCCAATTTTTGGCTGAGTGCAGAAAGAAGTGCCAATCTTTTTGCTTGTTTGTTGACTTTCTTTGAAAAGTCGCGTGGCTTTGGAGCGAATACTACGCCGCCGCCTGTGTAGTGTGGTCCTTTTGTAGAACCTTGTCTTGCATGACCTGTACCTTTTTGTCTGTAAGGTTTTGCAGCATGTCCTCTAACTTCACTTCTTGTAAGAGTGCTTTTGTTGCCTTGTCTTTGGTTGGCATTGTAAGCAACAACTACTTCGTGAATGAGAGGTTCGTTATATTCAACGCCGAAAACTTCGTCTTTAAGGTTGTAAGAACCAACTTCTTCGGCTTTCATATTAAAAACTTTAACCTTTGCCATTTCCTCTCTCCTTATTTCGCAGCCTTAACAGATTGTTTAATTGTAAGGATTGCACCCTTGCTTCCTGGAACATTACCCTTAATCAAGAGCAAGTTTCTATCTGCATCGACTTTAACAATTTCCAAGTTTTGAATGGTAACTCTTTCGTTTCCATATTGTCCAGGCATATGCTTGTTTTTGAAAACGCGAGATGGTGATGAGTTCGCACCCAATGAACCAACTTCTCTATGAACAGGGCCAGTACCGTGTGTCATTTTAAGTCTGTGGTTGTTCCATCTTTTAATTACGCCTGAGAAACCGTGACCTTTTGTAAGACCCATAACATCAACTTTGTCTTTTTCGCTGAAGATGTCTGCTTTTACAACTGCACCGATTTCAAGTTCGCCATCAAGACTGAATTCTCTCAAAACCTTGAATGGTTCAACTTTTGCTTTGTCAAAAATACCCTTTTGTGGTTTTGTGACATTTTTCTTCTTTTGGTCAAATGCGCAAACATATGCATCATAACCATCAACTTCTGTTGTCTTCTTTTGAACAACTGTCATAGGACCAGCCTCAACAACAGTTACAGGTATAACCAAACCGTCATCAGTAAAGACTTGTGTCATACCAAGTTTTTTACCTAATATTGCTTTCACTTGTCATTACCTCCTTACAGTTTGATATTAATCTCAACGCCCGCTGGCAATTCGAGTTTCATAAGTGCGTCAATTGCCTTTGAACTTGGATTATAGATATCAATCAATCTTTTGTGGGTTTTGCTTTCAAATTGTTCTCTTGAATCTTTGTACTTGTGTGGAGAACGAATTACAGTTACCACTTCTCTGTCTGTTGGAAGTGGGATAGGGCCAGAAACTTTTGCACCGTTCTTGCCAGCAGTTTCAATAATTCTTCTGCAGGCTTCATCAATAAGTGTGTGTTCATAGGCTCTAAGTTTGATTCTCATTTTTTGTGTTGCCATAATTTTCCTTTTTTTACCTCCTTGCAATCGCATATCCAATGATGTTGCATTTTTCTAAACGACTTTTAGCATTGTTTGCACAATTTTTTGTTCCCACAACAAAACTTTTGCACTTTCGAACACTATGCCGTGTGTGTCGCGCTGTTCGACTTAAAAAAATGTCATCTTGGCCGCCCTGACATCTTTGGTCAGAACTCTGGTCCACATAAATTTTCTTACTACCGCTTGTTAGGTGTAAGTAACCTTATGCTTCCGCCCATAAATAACAGCATTTGTATTATAGCAAACATTCCTTGCTTTGTCAACCCTTTTTAAAAAATATTTCCAAGAAAATTAAAAAACTTTATTTTCCAAAAATTTCAAACAAACCCATTCATAATATGGAGACTTTACGCGTACGCGCGTGTGCGCATTTCTTATTATATAAAAAATTTTTGCGGCAAATTTCAAAATTGCTATTGACAGAGCAAGCCTCTTGTGTTAAACTTTTGATACGGAGAAAAATTATGAATTTATTGAGATATTTAGAGGGCGTAAACCATGTAAGAGAGGAGATTAAAAGATGGAACACATACAAATCAACTCTTGACAAAGTGGCTTATGAAGAACAACTCTTTGAAGTTGAAATTAAAGAATTAGTTACAGAACTTGAAACTGCCCTTAAAAGCAAAAATGAGCCTTTCGAAATAACTGCATATTTTGAGCCTTATGATTTACCAAGATATATTGAAACAAAAGAAGACGCACTTGAGTATATCGAAAAACATCGTCCTCAATTTGTTGTTCACCTCTACACTAGACAAATGTTTGGTGGTGGAACCTTTTCACAAAGCATCTCTTTTACAATTAATTCATCAACAAAAACATCTGACGGCAAAAAAGTTTTTGACCACATTAAATTTCCAACATCTTCAAGTTTTGGAAAGTTGGAAGCATTAATTCCGCGCGACATTCAAGACAACCTGCTCATAAATCTCAACCCAGCAGCAGATTACTTTAATTCCAACGAGGCATTAACTACTGCAATAATTAGTTGCGTAAAAAATAAAGAAAAAGCGAAAAAATCACAAAAAAATAAAGAAAAACAATAAAAAAATCAAAAAAAATAAGCAAATTTAAACATTTTTACTTTGGAGGCAAATATGAAACTTAGTTATTTTTTAAATGGACAATCTTATCTGAACAATGAAATAAGAAATTTTCAAGCAGAAGAAACTTTCTTGGCCAAAGTGCTTCAAGAAGGTCGCGTATCACAAGAGGCTTTTGAAACTCGCAAGGCAAAAATCAGAGAAGAGATAGAGCGACTTCATCGCGAAATTCAAGAATTAACTGATAGGGCATATAAAGAAAAATTGTTTGAAATCAGACTCTGCGACCTTTACGATGAATTAAAATCTACAACTTCAAACTCAAAAGACGACTCTCCAAAAGTTTTCATCAGTCAAAAGAACAACATCGTAAGAATTGAAGTTTACACATGCAAAAACAGAGGATTTACCTTCTATACAAACAAAAAAAATCAAAGTCTTACAAGTGATAAAAAATATCAATTCCCATTTCCATATTTATCAATCAATATCAACCCAGCATCAACCAGCCTTCAAGATGAATGTTTTGGAAAGGCGATTCTTAATTGTGTAAAAAATAAAGAAAAACAGTTGGAAACAGAAAAGAAAAACGCATAGGTTTTAAACAAAAACATACAAAAATTATATAAAAAATTAAAAAAATCCGATTTTTTTCGGATTTTTTATTTATTTTTTTCTTTTTTATTTCTTTCTCACATCTTCATCAAAATTCATCTTTCCAAGTTCATTACATCTTGAAAGCAATCTTTTTGCAATATCTTCTGACAAGCTCAATACAAAATGCAACAATAAAAAGCGAAAATTTCGCTTTTTATTGTTATTTATATTAATTTTACAATGTTTTTTCTTGATTTTTCTTTTTGCTCAAGTTCTCAAAATAATCTCTCGCAATTGACTTACACAAATCAAGTTTAACAAATTTTTTGTCAACATCTGTTGTCAATTTTATTTCTCCAAGTTGTTCAAACTTAGCCACAACATTCTTGGAAAAATCTTTTGCTTTCCAACAAGCATCTGGCAGATTTTCACAGAAAAATTCATAGTCTTGGTGGCGTTTTGAAATATCAAACTGATTCAAAAGTTTTGCAGCAACACTCTCAATCTGCTTTTGGTCAAGAAGTAAATCAACCTGTTCTGCTGTCATAAATTTTTTAAATTCTGGATATCTCAACAAATTTTTCTTATCAAACACATATAAAATTGTGTATGTATCGCTTGCATCTTTTGCTTCAATTACACAATAACAACCCTTGAACAACCCTTCCTCAATTCTTCTGATTTGACAATTTGCACTTTTGCTTATTGCCATTTGTCTGCCTTTTTCAATGTTGATTTTATAGTAATTCCAAGTTGTTCCTGTTTCAATGCTGGAAACACAACAATCATGCCAACCGTTTTCCTCTCTACACTTACTAAAATTTGCATATATGTTATAGTGCATAAGGTCACTAATCATAATAAATTCTTTGCTTAAATAATTCAATTCTTTCACTCTCAAACTCCTCTTATTTTTATTCAAATCCTTCGTAGGTTTTTATTCTAACACATAAAGTCCTCGTTGTCAAGATGTAATATTAACAAATAAAAGCAAAATTTATTGAGAATTTTCTTCATCATAAATTTTTTGATAAAGTGTTTAAATAGTTTTATTTATCATGTTTTTGACATCAACATAAAAATGTTGTAATATATTAATTAAATACGGCATTGATTTCGGAGTGTAGCGCAGAGGTAGCGCGCACGGTTCGGGACCGTGAAGCCATGAGTTCAAATCTCATCACTCCGACCAAATTATGTATCTTCAAACATTTCAGATAATATAAAAATTTTGATTAAGTATCAAATATTCTATTAAAAACACTGATTTTTTATAAAAAACAACTTTTATAAAAAAGAAAGACTACGCAAGAGTCTTTCCCTTTTCTTTAATCAAATTTTTATTGTGCTCAATTAAAATATCATAAGCCTCATCTTTTAACTTCTCAAGTTCATCAACAAAAATTGTAAACTTATGCTGAATCGTGTTTCTTGATGAGCCATCGTAAATTTCAATTGCTTCTCCGTCTGTCAAATAATAAAGATGTTGAATTGAATCTCTGATATTTGCGACAACCTCCTCATCTGAAATAGTCAACGAATAGTCGTTTTTTATCGACTGAACTACACTTGAATTTGCTCCTAAGTTGTGCCACAGAATCTTACTTCCAGCGCCCTGTTTGTCTTCCAAAAGTTGAAGCAAAAGCAAGGTTTCTGTAAGCAAGAAATCTGCATAAAAATTTTCTTTTTGAGAGCAATACAACAAACCATACAACTTCTCAATATCTGCGTCAGAACTTAATCCCGACCCACTTTTTATAACTTCATGCATAAGACCTCTTAAAGGTGCACCTCTGTCATTCCCCTTGATGAAATCAGTAACATCCAATAATCTCAAAACTTTCATTACATATAAAGAATTATCAATAAAAAATGCCATACGATTTAAATCAAAGCCGTTTGTTCTGTGTGCAATTTTCAGACAAAAATAATCATTCCTATTCGGGAAATCCCCAAATCCGTTTCTATCTTCAACAGCCTTTCTAAATTTCTCATAGGTAGACAAAATCACCTCTCGTTGAACATCATCCGTGCGTTCCAATGTGCAATATGATAACATTTGTTGCAATATCGCAGGGTCTTTTTTCTTTTTGTATTCTTCAAGCAATTTTAAAACTTCTTCTTTGTCTTCGTCATTGTTTAAAATATAATTTT
Organism: uncultured Lachnospiraceae bacterium; assembly: GCA_964592565.1. GTDB lineage: Bacteria > Bacillota > Clostridia > Christensenellales > UBA1242 > Caccovivens. The sequence goes on along the minus strand of CAZQFT010000004.1, from coordinate 899 downwards.
TACCATTTTTTACTATTTCAGCCACCGTGTCAGAGTCTTTTAAGCCAACATTGCAAATTTTTGCTTTCTCGGAAAATTTCAACTGCTTTGCAACAAGAGTAATTATTTTATCCATCTGTTTCTTTGAAATCGAAAATTTAAAATTTTTATTCAATCTCATCGAAAAAAAGTTTATGCCAAGGTTTTCCTCATTGAAAAGCAAATCAACCATGTCACTATCTTCAATCGAAAATGGAAGATCTGATGTGATTGTTTTGTCAAAAAACCTATAGGTCTTCGTATAATATTCTTTTTTCTTCTTTTCTTCAACAAATTCAAAATAGATGTTGCCATGTGCCATTCGATTACAAATATTGATAATAAGCCTATTTGCATCCATGCTTAAAAGAACATTTTTATCTGCCGATGTTATATTTGAATCTGTATCAACAATCTCTCTCAACAGATTTGCATAGTCTTGGTTGTTTGTAATGTTGTTAAATAAAACAAAATCCTCACTCTCTCTTAAAATTGTTTGGAACATTCTTCTGTAATGAGCAGAAGAAAGTGTTCGAACAATCTTTTTATATTCCCAAGCGAAGTCTTTAAGAAGTAGAGTCCTGCAATTACTCTGTAAATTGCTAATTGAAGAACTTGATTCTTCTTTACTCATCGCCCAAGCCTCAGCAAGAAGGTCAACAAAAACAGACTTAGGCACTTTTTTATCTTCAGTTTCGCTGTATATCTTAAGTGCATCAACGCCAAGTTTCAAACATCTTAAATATTCATTTTCGTCTTTAAGTTGTGTTATTTCATCACTCATATTTCTTCTCCTTTTAAACAAAAAAGAAGCCCAATATAAGGCTTCTTTTACTGGCTCCGGAGAAAGGATTCGAACCTTCGACCTTGCGGTTAACAGC
>CAZQFT010000003.1:0-19751 GCA_964592565.1 uncultured Lachnospiraceae bacterium | reverse complement strand
AAGGACAATTTTATCATCGCAGCACAATCTGTTTCTGCAAAAAACCAAATTTTAAGAAATTTTGTTGATAAAATCAGCGATTGTTGTTTTGAAATCATCGGAAGACCGTTAAAAATTGTTGTACTTGACCAAAATGAAGAAGTTGAATATATACAAAGCAACAAAGAAGTTGAAAAAAAGAGCATTGCTACTAAAGAAGAAAAAAATCCTTTCGTTGAAGATTTTACTTTTGAAAATTTTGTAGTTGGAAAAAGCAATCAGTTTGTCTATGCAGCAGCGCGTACTGTTGCAGAAAACCCAGGAAATAAGTTTAATCCTCTTTTTATCTATGGAAATTCTGGTCTTGGAAAAACTCACCTTTTGCACTCGATTGGAAATTACATTCGCAACTCTTCGCCAGATCTTAAGATTAAGTATGTAACTTGCGAACAATTTTCAAATTCTTATATTTCTTCACTTTTATCTTCTTCAAAAAATAAAGCGGTTATGGAATTTAGAGAACAATATCGAAACCTTGATGTTTTGATGGTGGATGATATTCAATTTCTCTCTCGCGGAAAGGAAATTCAAGAAGAATTTTTCAACACTTTCAACGAACTTTACACAAGCAATAAACAAATCATTATTTGTTCTGATCGTCCTCCAAAAGAAATAGCAACTTTAGAAGATAGACTTCGCACTCGTTTTGCAAGCGGTCTTATTCATGACATTCAAAAACCTGACATTGAAACAAGAATTGCAATTTTACACAAGAAAAGTCAACTTGAGAAATATTATGTTGAAGATGCCGCAATTGACTATATTGCCGAACATGTAGACACAGACATAAGGGAACTTAATGGCAAGTTGAAAGAGGTTTATTTTCTTGCAACTTTAAGCGGAAAGAAGATGGCTACACTTGATGACGCGGTTGAAATTTTTGCAAATCAAAAAGAAGAACTTAAAAATGATATGACTCCTGACAAGATTATTTCAGTCGTATGTGACTATTTCAATATTTCATATCAAGACATCACTGGCAAAAAGAAAAATAAAGAAGTCGTAGAACCAAGAATGATTGCAATTTATCTTATAAGTGAAATTTTAAGCCTTCCACTTAAAAGCATCGGTGAAGTTTTTGGAGGAAGAGATCATACAACAATTATGCACTCAAGAGATAAAATCACTGAAGATTTGAAGATAAATAAGAAAACTCAAACTCTTGTAAATGAAATTCGAAATATGCTCTCTTGTGGATAAGTTGTGTGTAAAAGTGGATTAAAAAATCAATCTTTCCACAAAGTTATCCACCTTCTGTGATGGTCTTAAAAATCAACATATAGTGTAAAATTTTAAACAAAAAATACTACATATCGAGAAAATTTTAATTCACCTTAAACTTATCCACATTTCCACAGCCCTTAATAAAGACTATTATTACACAAAAAATTAATTAATAAATAATTTAAAGTGGCGTGAGCGTGCGTAAAATAAAGGTGAAAAAATGTTTTTAAAAAAAATCAAAAAAATTGTAGACATTTCTTTGACTATGTGCTAAAATGAAATCGTTAAAGGAGAAAAATTATGTTAGTTAGTTGCCACGGAATAGAACTTTCAGATGCATTCATGAGCGTAAGCAAAGCAATCTCTAATAAAGTTACAAATCCAATTTTGGAAGGAATCAAAATCATTGCTGAAGATGACACTCTCACTTTCAGTGCTACTGATACAGAACTTTCAATTGAAAAGAAAATTAAAGCAAACATCAAAACAGAAGGTGAAGCAGTTGTTCCTGGAAAGTTTATCACAGAGTTTATAAAAAAATTGACAAACGAAATGGTTGAACTTGAAATCAACGAAAAAAATCAAATGATAATCAAATATGATGACAGCCAAAGCATAATTCAATGCTATAATGTTTTGGAATATCCTGCTTTTAAAAAAATTGAAAGCAATCAATACTTCGGAATTTCAAAAAAAGACCTTAAAACAATCATCAACAAAACAATTTTCTCAGTTGCTGTGGATGATAGTCGCCCAATTTTGAAAGGTGTTTTGTTTGATATTGAAAACAATACATTAAATGCAATTGCCCTTGATGGTTACAGACTTGCAAAAGTTAAGAAGACAGTTGTTTCAAATTTAAAGATGAGTATTGTAATCCCTGCAAAGAGTTTGTCAGAAATCTCAAGACTTTTGGATGAAAGTGAAGAAATCATCAATGTTTATGTTGACAACAACACTCTTATGGTTGATTTTGGAGATACAAATCTTACAACAAGGCTTTTGGAAGGTGACTTTGTAAACTACAAACAAATTATCGCTGCAAACTATGAAACTGTTTGCGTTGTAAACAAGGCACAATTTGAAGACTCTCTTGAAAGAGCATCACTTCTTTCAAAAGTAGGCCAAGGAAATTGTGTTAAGTTTGAAGTTAAAGAAAAAAATCTTTGTATCACTTCAAATTCAGAACTTGGAAATGTTAAGGAAAATGTTCCAATCAACATGACAGGAAAAGAACTTTTGATTGCATTCAACGCAAGATATTTTATTGAAAACTTGAAAGCAAACAATGATGAATTTGTAAAAATTTGCTTTAATGCTCCTGCAAATCCATGCGTAATTGTTCCTGTTGAAGGTGATGAATTCTTGTATTTGATTTTGCCAGTAAGAATGATTGGTTAGGAGGGAATATGTCTTTTAACTTAGAAAACGCTGGAAAAATTTTAGAGGAAAGAAAACAAGAAAGTCTTAAAAAACAAGAAGATAAAAAACCTCAAGTTGACAAAAAAGAAGTCAAAACAGAAAAAGAAAGAAACTTATAAAAAATTAAAAAGCACCAAAATTAATTGGTGTTTTTTTTGTTAAGAAAACATAGCAAAGAAAAATATTTTATTTTTTTTGACAATATGCGAAAATATTTTTATAAAAATGATGTCGCGAGAGGTTGACAAATCAATTTTTTTTAAGTATAATAGGCTGTAAACTTTTTTATATTGAAAGGGACAAGTGTTAAAACTTAAAAACACAAAAAAGTTTAAAGAAGAAGCAAGGAAAAAAGAGAAAATGAATTGCAACACTTAACCTTTGCAAGATTATCCTTTAGATTCAGGTTCATCCGAAATGGATAAGAAACTTGTGAAAGAGTGTTTGTAGGCCAATGTCCCAGAAAAAATGAGATATAAAAGTTCAAAAGAAATTACAGATAAGGAGAAAGCAAAATGAAACAAACTTACCAACCAAAAAAGAGAACAAGAAAAAAAGTTCATGGTTTTCGTGAAAGAATGAGAACTCAAGGCGGAAGAAATGTTTTGAAACGCCGCAGAGCAAGAGGCAGAAAGAAAATCTCTGCTTAAGGTTTTTGAAAATGGATCACAGACTAAGAAAAAACAGTCAATTTAATTACATTTACAAAAAAGGTGAAAGGGCGCACACAGACAACTTCACCTTATTTGTTGTTAAAAGCAAATTTGAATGTTATAAGATTGGGTTTTCAATAAACAAAAAAATTGGAAAGGCAAATAAAAGAAATCTTTTAAAACGTAGACTGAAAGAAATTGTACGCAGGTTTGTTGAAGTTCCACAATTTTGCAACTATGTTGTGCTTGCAAAAGAAAATTCTGTAAATCTTACTTTTGACCAACTTAAAAGCGAGATGATAAGGTTGTTTAGAAAATATGAAAATAAAAAACATTCTTAAGAAAATTTGTTTATTTCCAGTCTATCTTTATAAATATTGCATATCACCATTGCTTCCGCACAGTTGTATATTTCAGCCAACTTGCTCGAACTATATGATTAAGGCTGTGCACGAATTTGGTGTTTTTAAAGGTGGATGGCTTGGAGTTAAAAGAATTTGTAGATGTGTTCCATGGCAAAAGAAAAGGGGGTATGACCCAGTTCCTATAAACATAAAAGGAGATAACAAATGGATTTTATAAACACCGCCCTTGTGACCCTACAACAACCTACAGGCGTTTGGGCAACCATACTTAATGCCTTCAGAGGCGCTATGGGGTCATACATTCTGGCAGTAATTTTGATTGCTGTGCTTGTAAGAATTGTATTCAGTTTGGTTGATATTATAAATAAAAAAGTAAACATGAAAAACAGTAATATCAATGCAAAGATGAAACCAGAACTTGATGCAATTCAGAAAAAATATGGACATGACCAAAGATTATTACAACAAAAACAAAATGAAATTTATAAGAAATATCAGTTTTCAATGATGGGCTCATGTTTTCCAATGTTGATTTCAATGGTGCTTCAATTTACTGTATTTTTAACACTTTGGAACTCTTTGCAAGCAGTTGCGAATTATAATATTGTTGAAAAATATGAAAATGTAAAAGATATCTATGCAAATGTTGTGAATCTGAATAATGATGAATCATTTTCAACTTTCTATAATGATGGTGACAGTTTGAGTATTGAAGTGGATTTAAAAAATAAAACTATGACACTTAAGAACAACACTCAAAACACAGTTAAGGAAAATATTGCTTTTGTTGACAATTGGGAAAACACAGATGTTTACAACGACTTAATTAACAAATATGTAGTCACTGGAACAACAGAAGAGCCAAATACTGCTTATGTAAGCACTGGTTATAATGAAGTAATCAAATCTTTGGCTGAGGTTACAGCGAAAAATTATTACGAAGACAGCCAAGAAAGTTTCTTGTGGATTAAAAATATTTATCGTTCAGAATCACCTTCTTCACCGCTTTTCACAAAAGATGAAATAAAAAACAACATTTCAAGTTATTACACTGACGAACAAAAAGCGTTGGAAGAAGAGAATGATTATGAAGGAAAAATTTTTGATACGATCATTGAAAATAACGGACAGTTTGATGAACTTAGAGGTCAACATAATGGCTATTATATTTTGACAATTATTGCGGTTCTTGTTTCATTCTTATCAATGTGGCTTTCAAATTTCTTGATGAGAAACAAAAATCAACCACAACAAAAACAAAACAAGCTTATGTATTTCATCATGCCAATCATTTTCGGTATCTTCACATTTATGTATACAAGTTTGTTTGCTATTTATATTATTGTTGGACAAATTGTTATGATTGCTCTTACCCCTCTTACAACATGGATTGTTAAGAAATGGGTTGCGAAAGATGCAAAGAAAGAAAAAGACAAAACGATTGTTGAAGTTGATTACAGAAGAAAAGATATTTAATTAATAAAATATATAAACTTTCGGGTTTATATATTTTTTATTTAAATTGATAAAAAATAAACTAATTGTTTTTTGTGTATATCTGAAATTTTGGGATTGAAAAATATTTTATATTATGCTATAATAATATAAAGGAGTGAAAAATATGGCAAAAAGATTTTCAGAATCTGGTTTTGGTAAAAGAACTTTAGAAAATGATGAACACTGGATTTCATTAGACCTTGATGGTTATAGAATAACAAGACCAACAATAATTGTTTTAGGCGGAAATGCAACAACTGACTATAAAAAAGCAAAAAGAGCATGTGGTACAGTTGAAAGAATTATGCAATTAAAACAATCTAACAAATTTACACAAATCACATATGAAGGAATTGATGTATTAGGTTTTTATTATGGGTTAGATAATGAAACTGATACATCAGGATATTTTTCAAGAGGTTATGTATCAAAAATTGTAGACAATTTGTTTTTGCCATTGTTTTTTGATAAAAAAGGAAACAGATTATCTTTGGAGAAAGCTTGTAAAAACTTTAGTTTAATAACTGTTTTTGCTCATTGTCATGGGGCAAGGGAAATTAATTATATAATGGCAGACTTAACAAAAAAACTTCTTCAAAAAGGCTATACACAAGAAGAAACGGAAGTTATTTATGGACAAGGGTTTCAGGTTTCTTTCACCCCTATGCCAGATGAGGCATATATGCCATGTGTAAGGATTGATAGTTTTTCAGATAGTTTTAACATTTGTTATGGCATGGCAAACATGTTTAAAGACACATATGGATTTAAATTGGATGGAGTTTCTATTCAATATGATAAGGCTGGAACTTTCAGAATGAAAAATTCTGTTCTTAATCATAATGGGATGGTTTCAATTTATGTTAGTCAGTTGATAAATACACCAGAAAATTCAGACCCTAGAAAACTTATTGACGAACATTCACTTGATTGTATTGAAAGAAATAATGACTGGAGTATTGCAAATGGTGCGAAATGTGCAGACGCAATATCAGGAATTGTGTCAATAGTATTGAATTATGCAGTTAATAATTCTTATGCAAATTACAAGTATCCAACTTTTGTACCTAAGAAAAATATGTTGGCTGTATGTGATGATTGTAAAACTTACTTAAGTTTCTATAAGCCAGAAGAGCTTAAAAGCAGTATTAAAAAAGTAAATATATTTGAAAAAGATAAATAATAAAAGACCACCAGTAGTTTGGTGGTTTTTTAATTTATTACTGTGTTTGTGCAAGTTGAGCCCAAGTCTTTGGACCAACAATTCCATCTGCGGCTAAACCTCTTTCATTTTGGAATGTTCTGACAGCGGCTGTTGTTTGACTTCCAAAAATTCCGTCAATAGAGCCAACAGGAATTAAGTTACTTTCAAGCAGTTGTTGCATAAATTTGACATAAGCACCCCTTGCCCCTTGTCTGAGAGTTGGATATAGAGGAAGAGTTAAGATTGTTTTCCAAGTGTTTGGCCCAACAATTCCGTCAGATGTAAGTCCATTTGCAGTTTGGAAATTTCTTACAGCGTTTGCTGTGCGTGAACCGAAAACGCCGTCAATAGTCAAACTGTAGCCATTTTGAACAAGCAAAAATTGAAGAAGATAAACAAAGTTTGAACGGCTTCCAGTGCGAATTGTTGGATAATTTGAAAGTGTGTCGCGTGGAATGTATGGAACACCCAGATAGTTGCAGACGCCATGACAAGACTCTTCTCCAACTTCAATTTGAAAGAGAGGGTTTATCATAAGTTGTGCTTCACGCAAGTTTGTCATAAAACCAGCCTCGACAAGGGTTGAAGCACAATTTACTCTGGTCAAAACTCCAATATCAAGTGTTTTTACACCGCGACCATTTTGTTGAGTTCCTTGAATAAGTTCGGCATAAACATTTTCAGCCAAAAGTCGGCTGTCATTCGCACTTGCATTAAGTGGAGAGTAAAAAACTTCTACTCCAGAAACATTATTAAAAGTTTCAAGATAAGCGTTGTATGCAAAAGTTACAAGCAATGTAAGGTTTTGTTGATTTATGCGTCTTACCCTCTCGCTTATTGAAATGTCATATTGCTCGGGCTTGACATCATAAACAGAAAATCCGTTTCTTATACACGCTTCAATAAATCGATTTTTGGCTGCTCGGTTGAATTCATTTTCATATATTTGACGATTTAACCCCGGAACAATTGGTGTTCTCTTGCCCGGTGTTGGTGGATTAACTCCGTGCTCGTCATTTGCTCCAATTAAAAAATCTTCGTTTGGCATAAATTTCTCCTTAGTCCTTCTTTTATATGAAACAAAATAAGTATTTGTTAAATTTTAGTTTTATTGAATATTAAATAAAGATTTTGAGAAAGATAGTTGGGGGAGGAAAATAATTATGAAGTTTAATCCATTTTTGGAAAAACCAAAGAAACTTGAAAGTATTATTATGAGTTGGAAAGATCTTGCTGTAAAACCCTACGATAAATTTGAGGTCAGCCCATACACAAAAACTCGTTGTATTTTGATGAACGGAACAGAATATGAGGCAGTAAAATTTTCGCATCAATTCCACAGACATACAAGTGATAATGATTTGAGAAGGTCAATTGCACTTGTTCGTAGAAGCGAACAGCAACAGCAAAAACTTATTTCAGCACTTAAACCGATTGATGAAAATTTGCTTGAAACAACAATAAGTTATGAGCAGTTGGCAGTTGATTTGACTGCATTTCTTGCCCAGAATGTCAAAGATAAAAATGTTAAAGCGACACTTGATTTTGCGCTTTTGGAAGATTTTGACCATTTGTATCGTTATGCAAACTTGCTTGAAAGTGATATGGGTGAAAAAGCAGAAGATTATGTTGGAAAATATACAGAAATCACACCAGGTCGCCCAACAATATCTCATCACAGACATCCATATGATGAAGTGAAACAGCCAATTTCAAACAAAAAAGCAACACCTTTTGATACTTGTGCAGTTTCAATTATTACCGCCGCCGAGCAACAAACAATGAATTATTATATGAACCTTGGTGCGTTTTATAAAAACCAAAAAGGAAGAGAACTTTATACTGAAATCGGAATGGTTGAAGAACAACATGTTTCTCAATATGGCAGTTTGATTGACCCAACTGCAAGTTGGTTTGAAATGTGTTTAATGCACGAGTATGTTGAATGTTATCTTTACTATTCGATGATGGAAGACGAAAGCGATAAACAAATTAAGAAAATCTGGGAAATGATTTTAGAACAAGAAATTGCCCATCTGCATGTAAGCCTAGAAAACTTGAGAAAATATGAGAAAAAAGACTGGATGGATGTAATCCCTCAAGCAGAATTTCCAACTCTTATCAAGTTGCAATCAAATATTGAATATGTCAGAAAAATTTTGAAAAACTCTGTAGAGAATACTGCTAATCGTGAAGGATATATCAACATTAACGAACTTGATGACGGAAATAATTTCTTTAAATATCAAAATAAAGTTAATTCAAAACCAGAAGATGTGGCAAGTCACAAAGTGATTGTGGAGCATATCAATCAGTTTGGTGAAGACTATCGTTTTGAAACAAAACAAAACCCACGACAAGAACTGCAAGATAGGACAAACGACAACATTTGTCTTGGAAGATGTAAGTCAGAATAACACAAAAAAAGAACTTTTTAACTAAAGTTCTTTTTTATAATGCAAATTTTCACACAGATTTTGTGTTAAAACCTTCTTGTTTTAATCGATTTTTAATTGTGGTTAAAGTTTTTTCCATATCTAGATTTTCTATAACCAAGTCATAATCTGACTTATATTCTCTTTCCATTTTAGAACGAGAAATCCTTAATCTTGCACGCTCTTCAGTTTCACCGCGTTTTATAAGTCTGTCAAACAGAACATCATCTGGAGCTTCAAGAAAAACAGACAGGACCTTTGCCTTGCCTTTTAAAAAATTACGGAAACGCCTGTTTCCATGTACTTCAATGTCTTTTATATATATGGTTTGAGGATTTTGAATTATCTTTTCCAAATCCGCATTTCTTGTTCCATACATATAGCCATGGACTTCCTCTGTTTCAAAAAATTCGCCTCGTTTTTTATATTCTTCAAATTCTTCTGGGGATAGATTTATGTAAATATCTTCCCCTTGACGAACAGGTCTTGTAGTTGCAGATTTAAAAAATTGGATATTTTCATATTCTTTCATCAGGTTTCTTATAATTGTATTTTTTCCAACACCCGAAACGCCAGACATAATTACTAACATAACAACCTCTTTTAATTGTAATAATATTATCATAAAAATTTGAGAGTTCAAAATTTTTTAAGTAGATTAACAAAAAAGATTGAAGTTTTTTTCTAAATGTGGTAAAGTAATAAAGTAGACCAAAGGAGGAAAATTATTTATGCGTTCATGCGAAGCAACAGGAAAGAACATCGAACAAGCGATTCAAAACGCACTCTTAGAACTTAAAGCCCCAAGAGAAGATGTTGACATCAAGATTTTAAGTGAGGGAGGCCTTTTTAAAAAAGCAAAAGTTATGGTTTCCATCTCTGAAGATGCAATAGAAAAGTATGAAAAAAGAGAAAAACTTAAAGAAGAGTTAAAGAAAGAAGAAGTCAAGGCAGAACAAAAAAAGGAAGAGGATGATTTTGCTGAAAACTTTATGAAAAACAAAATCAGCACAACAGAAGTTGCTGAAAAGAAAGTAAAAATCATTGCTGACGAAGAAATCTCTGCCCCACAAAACGATGTAAAAGTTGAAAAAGAAAAACAAGAAAGAAAAGTTACTGGCGAAGAATTTTTGCAAGGAGTTTTATCATCTTTGGGACTTGAAGGAACAATTGAAAAAGACGAAGATGAAAAATTTGTACGCTATCAACTTACTGGTGAAAATCTTAATGATTTAATTGGACATCATGGAGATTGCATGATGGCACTTTCATATCTTATGAATTCAACTTGCAAAACAGAAGACCACAAAAGAATTGTTTTGGATGTCGAACGCTATCGTGAAAAGCGTGCCGAATCACTTACTGCACTTGCAAAGCGTATGGCAGACAAAGTTGTAAAAACTGGAAGATATTTCAAGTTTGAGCCTATGGATGCAAGTGAAAGAAAAGTCATTCACACAGCACTTCAAGATGATGACAGAGTTACAACTCTCAGTAAAGGTGAAGAACCACACAGATATCTTATTGTATTTCAAAAAGAATACAGCGAAAAATAATTTTAGTTTTTTTCATGTTTAATAGAAATAGATATAGAAAATTATTATAAAAAAACTAGCAAAACATCTGCTAGTTTTTTTAATTAGAATTAAAATTATATTACCTTGAGTAAAATTTACTTAAAAAGTTTTTATTTTGTCAACTCGGCACTTTTGTCTGGTTTTACATAGGGATTTGTGATTGAGTAAATTCCGTAAATTTTATATCCATGATAAATTGTTTCTTCTAGGTTTTCAAGAACCTCTAAATTTTGAGAGTGTCCCATTTTGCTTGACCATCTCCCATCTTTTTCTTGTAACAAAAAATGATAATCAATTAGATGATTTGGTGATTTGAGAAAATAAAGTGCAACTTTCCATTGGTTGTTTTTAAGAATGCTTTTTTCAAGACATTTGTCGACAACAAGACCTGCAGAGGTCACTGTTTCGAAAAGTCGAGATGTCACTTCTTCAGGTTTATCATAGGCAGAATTTAAGATGTATTGGGTACAAAGTTTTGAATATTCCGTTGCAGAAAGTTCATTACACTCTATAAGACCACCAAAACAATTTGTATCAGCAGGAGTAAGATTATTTTCAATAAAATGTTGATTCTTCAAATTAAAGCACGCGTGACCAAAACAGTTTACATATTTATACGCCATGGCATCCTCTTGAATTTTAAAGATATAACTTTCCAAACCTCTTGATGCGACATAACCATCTTTGTAAATTTTCTTCAGAACTTTTATAACTGGTTTTGTCATTTTGTAAACTCCTTACTCAAGAAGATATTTTTGTTTTTGTCGTATATGCAAGTTGAGGCATAAGGATTTGTGAGGCAATAAGTATCAAAATAGACATAAAAATTTTTCCCAGCCTCAATGTTTTTAGGAACATAGTTAAAAATTTGACATTTGCGTGTGTATCCAACTTTTCCAGACCAAGTTCCGTCTTTTTCTTGAAGAAGAAAATGAAAGTCTCTGCTGATTGTATGGAAAAATTCAAAATAAAGGGATACCTTCCATTGATTGTTTTTTAAAATTTTGTCTATTGGGCATCTCTCAACAATCAAACCAGCATCGGACAAGGTTTGAATTATTTGCTTTGAGGTTGATTCTTCAGAGTGACCATAAAAGTTTCCAAATTCTCGTGAGTTCATTTCGCTTATTTCAAACTGCTTATATTGTTCGTCAGAAAGATTGATACATGCGTGAGCAAAGCAGTTGGCTAAATTGTAAGTTGTTATATAATCCGCACCATCCCTGCTTGGCAAATGTCCCATTTTATATATCTCAGAAAGTTTTTTTATTGTCGCTCTGTTCATAGAAACATTATATTACACAAATGATGAATTGTCAATATTCAATTTTGTGAATATGGACATGATTAATACAAAAACACTGGAGGATTAACCTTTTTATTTATTTATTTATTTAAAATTGGACAGTCTTTTGGCACGATTTGTTTTTCATATGGACGATTGGCAACAGAAAGAACTTTGTTAGTAATTCCGCAAACATATTTTTCATCGTCATCACAAAACCAATCATATGGGTCTGGATCAGGGAGTCTTTTCATATGGTGGCAATCTGTACAGTAGAATGTTTTTTCCTCAAAGACTTTCTCAAAAAGGTTCTTTAATTCACGATACATTGGCAAGTTTCTAAGTTCTGACATTGCCTCAATGTTTTCGGCATAATATTTTTTTATGTCACTTTTCGGAGCGTTGAATTTACTCCAAAAATTTGGTTCGTTAATCTCTTTGACAGTGCTTCTGATATTTGCAAGGCAATCGGCACATTTAATCATTTTTACTTCTCGAGTTGATTGTGAAAGTTTCAAAACTTGAAGATGTTTTCTCTCAACATATGGCAAAGCCTTTTTCTCAGTCAATACATCTACCATTTCAGCAATTTTTTTTCCAAACATATGTTCAATTTCTTGAAGCGTTGTGCCAGTGTCTTCAACTGTATCATGTAATGCTCCAGCCACAAGTTGTTCGTCGGTTGCACCGTTTTTTAACAAAATTTCTACAACGTCAAAAATGTGTATGATGTAGGGCTTGTTTGTCCCCTTCCTTTTTTGATTTTTGTGTTTATCTGTGGCGAACACCAACGCCTCTTTAAAAATTTCTGTCATATTTTCCTCCTTACATTTGCATTTTATCATGAGATATGTTATAAGTAAAATACATATTATTTATATTTATCATAAGGAGAAGTTATGGATTTCTTAACAAGTTTAGATAACTACAATATTTTTTATGAAGTTGCAAAGGAGAAGAATATAACAAAAGCGAGCGAAAAGTTGTTTATATCTCAGCCTGCTGTATCTCAAGCAATAAAGAAATTGGAAGATAACTTGGGACTAAAATTGTTTGTGAGAAGTAAGAGAGGAATCGAACTTACATCAATAGGACAGAAAATTTTTGTTAAGGTTGAAAATGCTATGCATAATTTTTCCGCCATAGAACAACTTGTCGATGAAGAAAAAGGATTGCTCAGAGGAGATTTGATATTTGGTTCAGGCTCGAATGTTGCGCGTCAAGTTTTATGCAAACCAATTGCCGCCTTTATAGACCACTATCCACTTATAAATGTTAAAATTATTGAGAGTGTTCAGTCGAAAATGATTGATATGCTTAAGTCTGGGCAAATAAATTTTGTTTTAACGCAAAGAAACTCCCAAATCAATTTTCCGTTTATACCAATTTTTAAAACGCAATACTGCTTTGTAAAGTCGCCTGCTTGCGAAATTAATCGTTTTATAACAACATCTCAGGGTTCTTATTCTCATCTTTTATTGGAAGAGTTCATTGAGAAAGAAAACATTTCCGATGTTCAAACTTTGGAAATTGCAGGCTATAAGACAGCACTAGACTTGGCTTTGCTTGGCACAGGCATTGTACTAGCACCATACTTTTTAGTAGAAGAAAATATTAAAGAAAAAAAGTTGGAAGAATGTTTTTCAGAATATTCTCTTCCAACTATTGAATTTGGTGTTTATTACAATACAGAATTGTCTACTCCTGCAACCGAAAGGTTTATTGAATATTTAAAACAAGAATAAGGAAACGATATATTCGCTCCCTTATTTTTAAAGTGTGTTGAGATTTTAGTTTGTCTACATCCTATAATCCAATTGCCGGTTCTGGTTTAATTTGTGCAAAAGGATTTGTGATTAAATAGAACCCTTGCAGATAGTAAGAACTGTCACTTGAATGAAAAATTGATTTTGGCGGTGTTTCGTAACTTCTGACCTGCTTGGTTGTTGCAAGTTTATCTGACCAAGTTCCGTCTTTTTCTTGCAACAAAAAATGATAGTCCGTCTGCTCGCCCATATCAAAATAGTAAGCAACCTTCCACTGATTTGGAAGAGTTGGAGTGTCGGCATTGCATTTTTGAAATTTAAGACCTGCCGCAGAGATAACCTCAAAAAGTTCTTCTCTAATTTGTTCAATTGATTTTTTGTCAAGTGCCAAGTTTCTCAAGCTGTTAAATTCGTCGAGATTTATGTCAAATTTTTCGAAGTGTTCGTTTAGCAAATTAAAACAAGCATGAGTAAAACAATTTGCCAAACTGCCCGTTGGCCAGTAGGATTTTGTTGGGATATACTCATATGTTTCAAAGCCCCTCGTTGGGATGTAACCTTGCTTGAAAATTATTTCAAGTTTCTTTATAACCGAATTTTTGATAACTGAATTTTCTTCCATGTAATGATTATAGTTTAATTCTTTGAATGTGTCAATATTAAATTGTTGATTTTTTTGCAACCGTGTGATAAAATAAAAAACATGAATGACACAATCGTTTCAATTTCGACACCATTAGGGAAAGGTGCAATAGCAATAGTTAGAATGAGTGGAAAAGATGCTTTAAAAATTGCACTCAGACTTTTTTATTGCGAAGGTTTGGATGCGGTCAAAGCAAGATATATGTATTTCGGGAAATTGAAACTACAAGATTCTTTTGAAGAATGTTTGATGGTCTATTTTAAATCCCCGTTTTCGTTTACAGGCGAAGACATTGTTGAATTTCAAGTACATGGCGGAGTTTTACTTGCGCAAAAAGTGGTTGAAGAATGTTTAAATTGCGGAGCGCGACTTGCTGAGGCTGGAGAATTTTCAAAAAGAGCCTTTGTAAATGGAAAAATTACGCTTGATAAGGCAGAGGCAATTATTGGCGAGATAAATGCAGAAACAGAGGGTGAACTCAAAAGCAGTTTGCAAGTTACGAA
The DNA here is from genome assembly GCA_964592565.1 of uncultured Lachnospiraceae bacterium. Lineage (GTDB taxonomy): Bacteria > Bacillota > Clostridia > Christensenellales > UBA1242 > Caccovivens. Next base: position 5,138 of record CAZQFT010000003.1, on the reverse strand, counting down.
TGGAAAATTGGCAAGTTTGATTTTAAAGCAACAAGAAGAACTAAAGCTTCTACTTGCTGAGATTGAAGTTGGAATGGATTACCCAGATGAAACAGATGAAATTAATTTAAATTTAGACATCAAAAATCGCCTTCGTAAAATGTGTGAAGAGTTGAAAATTATTTTGCGTCAGGCAGAAAGTGCAAAATATTTGAAAAATGGAATTAATGTGGCTCTTGTTGGAAAAACAAATGTTGGAAAAAGTAGTGTAATGAACGCTCTTCTTGGACAGGAACGCGCGATTGTGACAGACATTCAAGGGACAACGCGAGATAGCATTACGGAAAGTTTTTTGCATAAAGGAATAAAAATTAATCTTGTTGATACTGCTGGAATTCGTGAAACTAAGGATGTTGTTGAAAGTATAGGCATTGAAAAAAGTAAGCAAAGTTTATCTAGCGCAGACCTTGTTTTGTTTGTTCTTGATGGAAGTGAAAAAATGACTTCTCAAGATAAAGAGATTAAAGATTTGATTGAGAATAAGCCGTATATTACAATTATAAATAAGACAGATAAAGAGAGAAAACTTGAAACGCAACAAAACGAAATTGAAATTTCTGCTTTGAAAAACAAAAACATAGAATTGCTTAAGGACCGAATTGTTGAAACGGTTGTAAAAAACGAAATTGATTTCAACGCTTTGGTTTTGACAAATGAAAGACATGTTGCGATATTGGAGCAAGCAAAGAAGTTAATTGAAGAAATTATTGAACTTCAAACCCCATCACTCGATGTTTTGTCAATGCTTTTAAAAAAGATTTGGGGAATGCTTGGAAAAATAACTGGAAATACAGAAAATGAAGATATCATCAATTTGATTTTTTCAAAATTCTGTTTAGGGAAGTAGAAGATGTATAAAAATATTGAAGAATTTGACTCAATAGTTGTTGGAGCAGGACACGCCGGATGCGAAAGTGCCCTTGCTTTGTCACGCACAGGAAACAAAACTTTGCTTCTCACAATAAGTTTGGATGCTATTGCCTTTTTGGCATGTAACCCATCTATTGGAGGAACTGCCAAAGGGCAATTAGTTGCGGAGGTTGATGCTCTTGGTGGAGAAATGGGGAAAGTTGCAGACAAAACTGCACTTCAAATCAGAATGTTAAATCGCGGAAAGGGACCGGCTGTTCAAAGTTTAAGGGCTCAGGTTGACAAGAATGCTTATCATACGGAAATGAAAAGGGTTCTTGAGAGTGAGCCGAATCTTTTTATAAGACAAGGCGAAGTAACGAATGTTGAAATAGATGGAAACTTAAAAATAATAACCACTCATCTTGGCCTTAAGTATTCAGCTAAAAGTGTGGTTTTTGCAACAGGTGTTTATTTAAAAAGTGAAATAATTATTGGGAGTTGCAGAGAGACAACTGGGCCAAACGGATTCAAAAACAGTGCTACGCTGTCAGACAGCCTTAAAAAATTAGGGATTGAGTTGTTACGATTTAAGACAGGCACTCCAGTTCGTTTGCATGCTCGAAGTGTTGATTATTCGAAACTTGAAGTACAGCAAGGAGAAAAGGATATATTTTCATTTTCAACCATGTCAAACGGAAGTGCCGTGCCTGAAATGGTATGTTATCTTACATATACCACCCCTCAAACTCACGATATTATAAGAAATAATCTTGACAAAGCACCTGCAATTTCTGGAGATATTAAGGGTATTGGTCCGAGATATTGTCCTTCAATTGAAACAAAAATTGTTAGATTTGCAGATAAAGAGAGGCATCAACTTTTCTTAGAGCCGGAAGGTGCGGATACACAGGAAATGTATTTGCAAGGTTTTAGCACATCAATGCCTGCCGACATTCAACAAGAAATGTTGCGTTCGGTTGTAGGAATGGAAAGTGCCGAGATTATGCGTGATGCATATGCAATTGAATATGATTGTATTAATCCGATTCAGTTACTTCCAACTCTTGAACTAAAATCAATACAGGGATTGTTTTTTGCTGGTCAAATTAATGGCACAAGTGGATATGAGGAAGCGGCCGCACAAGGAATAGTTGCAGGAATTAATGCAAACTTGTATAACAAGGGACAAGAACAGTTGGTTTTGAAAAGAAATGATGCGTATATAGGTGTTTTGATTGATGATTTAGTCACAAAAGGAACAAATGAGCCTTATCGTATGATGACAAGTCGTGCAGAGTATCGACTGATTCTTAGGCAAGACAATGCAGATATGCGACTTACTGAAATTGGCAGAAGGGTTGGCTTAGTAAAAAATGATAGATATCAGAAATTTTTGAAAAAACTTGAAATTATTCAACAAATTGAGAAAAAACTTCAAGAAAAAATAAAAAGTGATGAAAAGTTGAAATCATTTTGTGAAAAAAATTTGGAGAATACTCCGAAAGAGAGTGTGAGATTTGTTGATTTGTTAAAAAGAAATAACATTGATATTTTTAAACTGGATAGTGAATTTGGTTTGTTTAATGAGGAAGAAAAACAATTTTTGGTTTTTGTAAATATCAAGATTAAATATGAAGGATACATCAACCAGCAAAAAGAAGACGTGGAAAAAATGCTAACAAACGAAAAGGTTTTAATTCCAGATGACTTTGATTATCTTTCTCAAAAAGGTTTAAGAGAAGAGGCGAAAGAAAAACTTCATAAGATTCGCCCTTTAAATCTTGGTCAAGCATCAAGAATCTCTGGAGTGTCCCCTGCCGACATTTCTGTATTATCTATTTTGGTTAAGAGAGAAAAATATGAAAAATCTTAGAAAAATATTTGAAAAATATAAAATAAATATAACAAATCAGCAAGAAAATCAATTTAATAGTTATTTTAATCAATTAATAGAAACGAATAAAGTCTTAAATTTGACAGCAATTACTGAAGAAGACGAAGTAGTTGTAAAACATTTTTTGGACAGTGTTTTACCTGCGGAAAAATTTGCTAAAAATTCATCTGTTGTTGATGTTGGAACAGGAGCAGGTTTTCCTGCAATTCCTCTCAAAATAATGAGGCCAGATTTAGAAGTCTGTATGGTTGACAGTTTGAATAAAAGAGTAAAATTTTTAAATGATGTAATAAATTCTCTAAATTTTGATAAAATTACGGCGGTTCATTCAAGAGCAGAAGATTTTGCAAAGTTTAATCGTGAAAAGTTTGATTATGCAGTTGCGAGAGCGGTTGCGCAATTAAACACACTTGTTGAATATTTGTTGCCACTTATAAAAGTTGGTGGGTATGCGGTCATCTATAAATCCTCAAAATTAGAAGAAGAAATTGATAATGCTGGAAAAGCAATTTCTGTGTTGGGTGGCAAAATTGATAAAATAGAGAAATATTCTGTAGAAGGGATGGAGAGAAATATTTTGTATATTAAGAAAATAAAAAATACCCCAAATAAATATCCAAGAGATAAAAATAAACCTAAAAACTCTCCAATTATGTAAAAATATTTATTAATTTATAAAAATTTGAGTAAATTTGGTAAAATTTGCTCATTTTTCTTTATTTTTTACTAAAATTATTGTATACTTTATAAAAAGGAAAATGTTATGGGAAAAATTATTGCGTTTGCAAACCAAAAAGGTGGTGTTGGCAAAACGACGACTTGTGTAAATGTTGCTACATATATGGCGCTCATGGATAAAAAGGTGCTGATTCTTGACCTCGATCCGCAAGGCAATGCTACAAGTGCAGTTGGTATCAATAAAACAAAAGAATTAAAAACAATTTATGATCTCATTGGGGAAGAAAGTTCTTATGAAGAGGTTATTCAACAGACAATAGTTGATAATCTTTATATAATTCCTTCAACGGTTGATTTGGCTGGTGCTGAGGTTGAATTAATACAATTTCCTCAAAGGGAAAGAATTATAAAGAAGATTCTTGATGAAATTAAAGGTAGCTATGATTTTATTTTGATAGATTGTCCTCCTTCTTTGGGGCTAATTACTGTTAATGCTCTGACGGCATCTGATAGTGTGTTAATTCCGATTCAATGTGAATTTTTTGCACTTGAAGGATTAACTCAACTTATGAATACTATAAGACTTATTAAATATAAAGGATTAAACGAGAATCTGGATATTGAAGGTGTTGTCATGACAATGAAAGATAAGCGTTACAACCTTACAAATCAAGTAAGCAATGAAATTATTAAATTCTTTAAGCAAAAGGTTTATTTAACAACAATTCCAAGAAATGTACGCTTAGCAGAGGCACCAAGTCATGGGTTGCCTGTCGCCTTATATGACGCAAATTCAAAAGGTGCGGAAGCGTATTTAAGTTTGGCTGAGGAGATTATGAAAAGGAATAAAACACCTTTTACAAAAATATCTAAATTAAAAAAAATAAAATTTAAAGGGGGTTCAGATGAGTAGTCCAAAAGGTTTAGGAAAAGGCCTTAATGCGTTATTTGGTGTGTTTGACGAAGATGATAGTTATAAAAACATAACCACCGAAAAGAAAGCGGCGGGTGTAATGGAAGTTGAAATTGATAAGATTAAGGCGAATCCAAATCAGCCAAGAAAGAATTTTGATGAAGATGCTTTGAAGGAGCTTGCTGCATCAATTAAAGTTCATGGTATTGTTCAGCCAATTTTGTTAAATAAGCAAACGGATGGAACATATTTAATTATTGCTGGTGAAAGAAGATATCGTGCTGCGAAATTATGCGGCCTTAAAGTTGTTCCTGCTGTAATAAAAAATTATACTGATAAGCAAATAAAAGAAATTAGTATTATTGAAAACTTGCAGCGTGAGGATTTAAATCCAATCGAAGCTGCTAGGTCAATTAAGGAATTGATGGAAGAATACAACTTAACTCAAGAAGTTGTTTCGGAAAGAATTGGTAAAAGTCGTTCAAACGTTGCGAATACGCTTAGGTTGTTAACTCTTTGTCCGGAAGTGCTTGCCTTGATTGAATGTGGAAAGTTGTCTGCTGGTCATGCAAGATGTCTTGTAACAATTAATGATGTGAATGAACAAATAAGGCTTGCGCATGCTGTTGTTTCAAAAAATTTAAGCGTAAGAGACCTTGAAAAAGCAGTAAAAAATATAACAAATCCTGCAAAGAAGGTTGTGACTAAAGAAGAACAATCTTTAGAGTTAAAAGAGCTTATTAATCAGATGCAAAAAACATT
>CAZQFT010000002.1:0-20536 GCA_964592565.1 uncultured Lachnospiraceae bacterium | reverse complement strand
GTGCATGAGGGCTATTTAATAGACCAATTTACAACTGCATACACCAACCAACGCACAGATGAATATGGTGGCAGTTTTGAAAATCGCTATCGCTTTGCTGTTGATATTGTAAAAGCAATCAAGGCGACATGCGGACAAGACTATCCTGTAACACTCAGATATTCTGTTGTAAGCAAGACAAAAGGGTTCTGCGAAGGTGCAATGCCTGGGGAGAAATACACAGAAGTTGGTCGTGACATGGAAGAAAGCGAAAAGGCTGCAAAATATTTGCAAGACGCAGGCTATGACATGCTTGATGCCGACAACGGAACTTATGATGCTTGGTATTGGGCTCACCCTCCTGTTTATATGCCAAAAAACTGCAACTTGGAAGATGTTGCTCACATTAAGAAATTTGTTGACATTCCAGTTGTTTGTGCTGGAAAAATGACTCCAGAGGACAGTGCAAAGGCAATTAAGGCTGGAAAGATTGATGCTATGGGTGTTGCAAGACAGTTCTTGGTTGACAGTCACTGGGTAACAAAACTTATGGAAGGGCGCATGGAAGATATCCAACCTTGTATCCATTGCCACAACGCCTGCCTCACAATGTCACACTATAAAGGTGTTGCAAACGCATGTGCAATGGCGGACTCTGTACATATGTCAAGATGTGCCCTCAACCCAATGAGTATGGATGGTGGAAAATATGACATCAAGCCTGCAAAGAAACCTAAAAAAGTTGCAATCATCGGTGGTGGTGTTGGCGGAATGGAAACCGCACGCATTGCGACAATTCGTGGACACAAAGCAACAATCTATGAAAAGACAGATAAATTGGGCGGAATTTTTATTGCCGCTGCCGCACCAGAATTTAAGGGACAAGATAAAAAACTTATTGATTGGTATCGCCGACAAATCAAAAGCCTTAACATAGAAGTAAAATACAACACTGAAATCACCGACATTTCCCAAATTGACGCTGACGAAATTGTAATTGCTACTGGTGCAAAAGCAAGAAAACTCAGACTTCCAGGTTTTGAAAATGCAGTTGAAGCAACAGACTATTTGCTTGGAAACAAAGAAGTGGGCGAAACCGTTGCAATCATCGGTGGTGGCCTTAGCGGTTGTGAAATCGCATATGACTTGCATCTTAAAGGCAAAAAACCAATCATTGTTGAAACCCTGCAAGACCTTATGGTTTCAAATGGTTTAAGCCTTGCAAACACATCATTCCTTCGTGACTATTTCAAAACGAACAAAGTTCCTGTTTATCTTGAAACAAAATGCACAGGCTATGAAAATGGCGAAATAACAATCGAAAAGAAAGATGGTTCTCAAGAAAAAATCAAAGTCGACAATGTAATTACAGCAATCGGATATAATCCAAACCCTCTTTGCAAGGGCAAAAAACATGTTCATCTTGTTGGAGACGCATTGAGCGTTGGCAACCTCCGAACTGTTGTTTGGCGTGCTTGGGAAGTTGCTGAAAAGATTTAGTTTAATCAAAATCTGACATGATTCTCAAAATCTAACTCGAGCAATTTTGTCATTCAATTTAAAATCTAAACATTTTAAAAGGCGTAAAAAAGCGTGCAAAAAAGTCACCCTTTAGGATGACTTTTCTTTTTAACCGTCAAGTTTTGCAATTTCTTCCAAAAGTTTTCCAAGTCTGTCATTAACTTCAATGATTCTTGCTTCTGGTTCGTTATTGTCAATTACTGCTTGAGCCTCTTTTTGAAGTTCGTCAATTTGCTTCAGCAATTCTTCTCTTCTTGCTTTCTTTCCGTCAACGTTATTGTTGTTGATTTCAGTTACGGCATTCTTAAGTTCTTTATCGATTGAACTTTGCATCTTTTTCATTTTCTTTTCTTCGTCGTTGAGTTTTTTATTGATTTCATTGATGCCTTCAATCTGTTTCTTAGGTCTACCGCGTCCACGCTTAGGCTCTTGAACTGGCGCGTCTTTAACAATTTTCTTTGGACGCCCAACTTTGCGTTTTTCCTCAACAACAACTGGTGTTTCGGCGACAATCTTTTTAGGTCTGCCACGTTTGCCTGCCGTTGGTTTTGTTTCTTGAGTTGTCTCAACTTTTCTTGGACGACCACGCTTTCCTGCTGGCTTTGGCGTTTCGGCAACAATTTTTCTTGGTCTGCCTGCCTTTTTCTTAGGAACTGCAGAATCTTCAACTACGGCCTTTTCTTCGGTAACAGGCGTTTTTTCAATTGTAGATTCAATCTTTTCTTCTTTCTTTTCTTCAAAAGGGTTATAGTCTTCAAACACTGGGGCAATCTCAGGTTCTGTATCAACCGATACCACTGGTTGTTCTGGGTTTTCAGGCACTTCTTCTTTCGAATCTCTTTCTACGAGATTAATTTCATTGTCTTTGTCTACATCTTTGATTATATTTTCAGCAACTTCATAAATGTCATCTTTTTGAGAAACATCGTTCATAAACTCAAAAGCATCATATGACTCAAGGTCAACTGGAGCATTCGGAGCAGCCGATATCAACTCACCTTCTTGAGAGTAAACATTTCCATCCGCATCATGGAAGTTTCCTTCTGGGTCATAATATGAACCGTCTGCATAAACATAATTCCCATTTTCATCATATTGTCCTTCGGCAGAAATCTCTTCTTGAGATTCGTTAATTACGCTTTGTGGAACATTTTTAAGTTTAATTTCGAGTTCGGTAATGTATTGCTTATTCTTTTCATTTTCTGTTTTAAGTTCTTGCAATTTGTTTGCAAACACCTTTCCGACAACCTTTTCTGCACTTGTACAGAATTTGTTGAAGAAGCTTGAATACTCACCTTGCATTGCTGTTTCAACTTGACGCTTATAGCCATCAAGTTCGTCGTTAAGTTTCTTAATTTCTTCTTCGCCTTCGCTTCTTTCAAGCAAATATTTTGTTCTGAGTTGCTCAAACTCTTGTTCGAATTGTTCTTGTTTTCCAATTTCTTGTGTTTGTTGTTTTCTGTAATAGTTGCTTTCAATACGATTTGTAGTTTCTTCCTGCATCTGACGCAATCTGTTGATGTTTTCTTTTGATGCTTGAATTTTTGTTTGATATTCCTTCTGAGTATTTTCAAAGTTCTTTCTACGAGAATCAAGTTCTGCTTCAAGTTGTGATATTTTTACAAGCACTTTTTCTTTCTTCTTCAAGAAATTTTCGCTTTCCTTCATTGCTCTTTCAAGCACAAGTGAACCATCAATTCCTGCTGAAGCAAAGTCATATTTTTCGTGTTGAACTGCATCTTCTTTTGCCTTTTGGAACTCTTCTTTCTCTTTTCTTGCCTTATAATCCAAGAACTCACGCAAAACTGGTTGTCCCTTTTCGATTTCCGCTGGAGTAAACAAGATTTGATAGTCAATGTAACTTGGAAGATCAATGCAAGCATTATCCATGAAACGACCAAATGTGGAAACATTCTGATAAAGTGAATTTAAGATTGCATTTTTTCTCGCTCTTAGATAAACCACAAAAATCACGCCAATCAACATAATCATAATTGGAACAAGCAATGCCATTGCAACAGATTTGCCAAGCAATGCAGTTTCAGAGTTTGAAACAATTATGATAAACATGCTTACAATAAATGCCCAAAGTGTTGAAAAGATTGTAAGATTTTTGATGTTTGAATTGTAAGAGCTTGTCTTAAGAGGCTTATCTACAAGGTTTTCTGTTGACAAATATGTTGAAGGAGCATCTTCTCTAAAGAGTATGTACTGTTGCCAATAATAACAAAGTCTTTTTGGCGCTTTCGTTTTGATAAGCGTGTTAAGTTCTTTGATATTTTCTTCGGTGACAACCTTTTTCTCAAAAATCCAATAATTCAGTTTGTCTAGAGAACGATTGAGTTGCGCTTCATATGAAAAAGTAGACTTCACCAAGAAGAATGCTACAAAGACAACTTCAACCGCAAGTGCTGCAATGAAAAGGATGTCAAGTCCAAGCATGTTGGAAAATGAAACGAAAAAATTAATTATGCTGTTTACAATATCACAAGTCATAGAAAACCTCCATTTACCTAGTTAGTATAACACATCTTAAAAAATAATTACTAATATTTTTCAATAATTTTTAAATATTTTTTTTAAAATTATTATTTCGCCCTAAAATAAAGGAAGAAAAACAATTTTTCTTCCAATAAAATAATGTCATTTTTATACTAATTTATTTCTGCTCTAATTAATTTTTGAGCCTTTAAAGACAATAAATAAACCTCATTTATTTTGATTTTCAACGCTTTTTCCAATGCAATTTTATAGATTCTTAGTTGATTAATATATTTATTTAATAAATAAGAATTACTTGTTGAGTTTGAATATTTATAATCAATCAAAACGCCTTCTCCATTTTTCAATGCAAAGAAATCGACAACGCCTTGAACAAGAATCTCGTCATCAAATTGCGTTTCATTTATCAGATTCTTGAGTTTATCCTTTAAAATAAATTCTTTCTCTTTAAAAACTTTTGCATTTTCACAAAATGGCTTTAAAAGCAAAATGTTGTTCAATAACACTTGTTTATCAATCATTTCAATGCTTTTTGACAACACCGCCGCATTCGCATACAATTCTTTGGCAAGCGTTTTAATGTCTTCTACTTTTTCAAAATCAATTGTCTTCAATGCAAGATGGTAAGCATTTCCAATTTCAACAGAAGCACCTCCAAAAGAAAAGTTCTCATTTGAGAATTTTTCAAGTTTATCTTCTTGATTTCTTTGATTTAAACTTGTCACTGTTTCTTTAAGTTTGAAATTTGTAAGTTCATCAAATTTATATGTAAAATCAAGATAGTTATTAAGTTTTTTCACCACTGTCGGATTAACTTCTGAATTTTCAAAACTCTGACCAGCAACTAAATCCTTTTCCTCTAAGAGTTCAATGTTACAAATTCTGATGTTTTCGTTCTCAAAATCCTCTCCATTCTTATTGAGAGCATAAAAAATTAAGTCATAATAAGAATCGCAATCTTTTAAAATAAATTTTTGATATGCTTTCTCTTTTCCAAAAAGATAAAGGCGATTTTTCGCACGAGTTAACGCAACATAGAAAATCATTAATTCCTCTGCAAATGATTTTTTCGCTTCAAATTCTCGTATCGCTCGCATTTTAAGAGTCATCACTTCTTGATTGTTTTCCAAATCAAAACACTTTAAAGCCAATCCAAAACTTTCATTAATTTCAACATCTGCCTTTTGAATATTTTTCTTCATGCTTTGGTCGCATCCTATTAAAAACACAATGGGATATTCAAGCCCCTTGCTGTTATGGATTGTTGTAAGCAACACCGCATCCTCTACCCCAGCCGCCTCGGTCGAAACCGAAATATCAACTGTTTCAAAATAATTAACAAGCCCTGCAACATCAAACTCAAATCCGCTCGAGACAATTTCATTTAAAAACTTATCGATAAATGCATTTAATTTCTGATGATTAGGCTTTAAATTTATAAAAGCACGATAATTTGTTTTGTTAAACAATTCCAAAAAAGCTTTTTTTGCACCAAAAATCAATAAATTTTTACGAAAAGTGCTCAAATTTTTTAAAAATTCAACTAAATTTTGATTTTTGCTTTCCAACAATATCTCGCAAAGCGACTTGTCACTGAGAACTTTTTCATCAAGAATTTCTTGAACTGACACCTCACAAAGACCTGACAGGAGAACACTTAAAAGCGCAATATCGTCATCAAGATTGAGGGCGATTTTTAAATAATTTTTCAACATCTGAATTTCCGGCTCGCTCATCAAAATGTTTCTTGAAGTCGAAACAACAGGAATTCCAATGTTTTGCAAAAATATCTCAAGTTCATTAAACAAGTCATCACGCTTTCTAGACAAAATTGCAATATCACTATAACTGCATGGACGCAACTGTCCATCGTCACTTATCTTTGTTTCCAAAACCTCTACAATTCTTTTTACAACCGCAAAAAGTGTATTTTTGTTCTTTTGATTTACTGATAAATTGGCATTCTTAACGCTGTAAACCTCTGGCAAATTTTCAAGTTCCTCTTCCTTTTCCTTGACAATATCAATCGTTATTGCCTTTTGCCCATCATTGACAAAATCAGCACGACCCACAAGCATAGAACTTTTTTCATAATCCACATCAGATGTTTCCTTTGTCATACAAACCTTAAAAACATCATTAACAAAATCTAAAACTCTCTGATCACTTCTGAAATTTGATTTCAAATAATTGACAGTAGAATTTTCCTCCTGTTCAAAAGTTTCCATGTCTTTCAAAAAGATTTCTGAACTTGCCAAACGAAAACCATATATTCCTTGCTTTACATCTCCAACTGCCACAAAATTACAATTTCGAGCAATGTTTTTTATTATCCTTTCCTGAACTTTGTTAGTGTCTTGATATTCGTCAACAAAAACATATTTAACCCCTGCAAATAAGTTTTCTTTCTCTGATAAAATCTTCATATACTTTTCCAAATCATAAAAATCAAGCAAATTTTGTGTTTTCTTTAAGTTTTTTGCTTCATTTTCATAAATTTCGAAAAGTTTTAACACGCTCTTCTCTAAAACACCCATTTTTTGATAGCCAACATTTCCCTCGTCCTGCAAATTCAGTTCTTTAAGTTGTCCAATTATTTTTAGTACATTTTTCTTTAATGCGTTTAGTTTGTCAACAGTTTCATCCCCCACTTCCTTGCGTTTTGGCAAATTTGGAAACTTAAACTCATTCGCCCTAATCGACATTTCAAACAAGTCACTTGACTCTATAAGTGCATAAATCGCCTTCTCTAGTTCAAGTTCAAAATCTGCAATATGCAACTTTTCAACTTCTTGATAAAGAATTTTGATTTTTTCCTTATATGTCTCTGCCAAATAATTTTCAGCCTTGTCAAAAAATCTCTCAGCGTCTGACATGTTTTTTTCAATAAATAAATCTTTGTCCGCCACAGCATTTACAAGAGGTTCAATTTCAAAAATAATATCCCTAATCTTATTCTTATCATTTTTATAAAAAGCCAAGATTTGATCATGCTCTACAGAGAATTTCGTATGAAATTTTTTCAATGCCTTATTAAAGGCTGTTTGCCTAATTTTTTGTGACAGATTTTCATCTGCGATTTCAAAATTTTCATTAATATCAAGTAAATTTGCATATTTTTTCAAACTTTTTTCGCAAAATGCATGAATTGTTGAAATATTCGCGGTTGAGAGTGCATCAATTTGCTCTATTACAAATTGATCAATTTCTTTCTCCTTAAGCCTTTTTTGCAAACGCTCTTTCATCTCTGTGGCAGCAGCTTTTGTAAAGGTAAGCACTAAAAGATTTTCTATAGGAATTTTCTTTTCGCAAATCAACTGGGTGATATATTTAATCATGATATAGGTCTTGCCACTGCCTGCTGAAGCACTGACCAACATATTTTTCTTATTGTTTTCTAAAACTTTCTCTTGTTCTTCAATTTTCATCAGTTTCCCTTTTAAAACTTTTTACAGTTTGTATTGTACGGAATCCATTCAAATTTTCATACTTACATACAGAAAGATATGGGCATTTTTGACATTCATCCTTGCACGGTTTTGGCAAAATATAACCCTGCTCAATCTCTTCAGCAGCAAGTTTTGAAATCTTAACAGAATAATCAATCATTTTATCCAAATCACCTGCAGGTGCGCCATTTTTGAAAGAAAAATCTTCTTTTGCATTCTTCTTTCTTGTCATTCCAATCAAATCACTTCTAAACCCGTCTTGCCACAGGCGTTTGTCAGTAAGCATAACAACTTCGTCTTCCTTCCTTGTAAGCCCTTTGAGCAAAGTCACTTTTTGATTGCCTTTTTGATATTTGGTTTGACAGTCAAAATAATATACTCCTGCACAAGTCAATCCTGTTTGTCTTTGAATTGCGTTCGCATACAAAAACAACTGCAGTTTTTTTCCATAAAACAGGTCTTTCCTTACACCGTCCGTTTTCCCTGTTTTATAATCAATAATTCTAAAATAATTTCCAGCCTTATCAACTCGATCAACATAACCCACTAAATTCTTATCATTAAATAAATTAGAGAAAATTCTTTTTTCAAGAAAAATTGGTTCAAAATCACTATTTTTTCTTTCATTTATCATATTTTTTATCAATATTTTGCTTTGATCGTTTAAATAATTCAAAAATTGCTTTCTTTTTAATATCTTTTCATCATAAGTTCTGGCAGCAATTTTCTCAACATTTTCTTTAAGAAATCTATCAATATTTTTGCTATTTTCTTCAAACTTTTCAATAAAATTCTTCAGAAGTTCATGTTCAAAAATTCCAAACAATCGCTTATTTGGCTCAATATTTTCGTTCGCCTTGATTTTTAAATCATAACACACAAAATGCTTAAACGGACAATAAAAATAACTCTCAAGTTCAGACGCTGAATAAACTGACTTTGACAAACCACTCACCCTTTCCAGTGTAAATCTTTTTTCAGCCTGAATTGAATTTTTCAGCACATAATTAAGTGAGCCGACATATTTCTTTGGCAGTTTACCCTCTACTTTGAGTTTTAAGTAGGCGTTTAACGCATTTGTGTTTGTTCCTATATAAAAAAGCAGTTTGTCAAACACTTGTTCTTCATTAAGAATTCCTAAATCAAAATCCTCAAGAGAAATCGTATGAACGACATTCAATCCAAACATTTCCTGCAAATCAGTAACAAACCCTGCTCTTTGAGAGAGTTTTCCATCTTCAGAAATTGGAGTGCATACAATAAGTTTCTCCTTGGCATGTTGTAGCAACTCAAAGATTTTTAAACGACTTCTTCTATTTAAAACTTTAATTTCTGGTTCTAACGCAAACTCCAATTTCAATTTTCTGATGTCTTCGTCATCTATAATCCCTGTATCATTTTGATTGCGTGGCAACGCATTTGCCGTTGCACCAAGCACAATAAGAGTGTTTACATCCTCAAAATAACTTGTGGTCGCATCGCCTACATAAACAGCATCAACATATGAAGGAATGGTTTCTACCTTTACAGTCTTTAATGACAAAATAAGCAACCTTTCAAAATCAAAAATGTCAATTTGTTGCTCTCCACCAAGATCAGAAAGTTTGTCGAAAACTTTTTCCAATAACTCCGAAGCTTGAGAGTTTTCGCTTTCTATTTTATGTAATTTTTTATCAGAAAGAATGTTTAAAACGGCCTCAAAATCAACAAAATTTATTAATTCTTTTAAAATTGTTGAAAATTCAGATGCTTTTTTGCATTTTTTTAGCATTTTAATTTTGTTTATTAAATTTTCATGTTCAGGATATCTCTGAATAAATTCATCCTCATCTTCAATATTGAAATAGAAAATATCCTTAAGTTTTCTTTCTTGCTCCGCAAATTCTTTAAAAGGAAAAGTCAATAAATATTGCAACGCCGCAGTGTCAAATCCAAGTTTAGAAATTTCTAACATCTTTAACACATATCGTCCCAAAACTGTTTGTGACAAGTCTACAGCATCATCACAGTAAACAGGTATATTGTATTCAGCAAACACGATTTTAATTAAATCTAGATATGTTTCATTTGCGACTGCAACAGAAAAATCTTTAAATCTTGCCCCATAAAAAACTTTATTTTTGATATATTTTGCAACAAACTCCACTTCGTCCTGTTTATTTTTTGCAATTATGTTTGTAAAAAAGTTGCTCTCTCCTTTTTCTACTTGAAATCCAAACAAATTTTTCGCCATTGTCAAATGTTCATCTTCTAAAGCCGTTGCAAAGTTCTCAACCGTTACCAAAAGGTTGTTTTCTTTCGCCAGTTTTGTAGTTTTGTTTAAAATGTCATCTTCATAAATAAATGAATTTCTTGCAGAAATTGGTCTTGCCATCCCAATGCAAACCTTGTTCACTTTTTGTGCAAGACAACAAATAAACGAATTTATTTCTAATGAAAAACTGTCAAAATTTACAAAAAAAAGATTAATTTTGCTTAAATTTTGTGAAATATTTTCATTTTTTACGAAAAAGTTAAGCAATTTTGACAAATCCATTTTTTCGCCAAGTACCTTTTCATATTCCTCATAAATAAGCCTAAGGTCACCCATCTTTCTATCGAGCAACTCATCGCCCACAGGCTTAATTTGTGAAGGCTTAATTTTGCATGCCTTAAATTGTTTAATAACTTGCAAAATTTTTACACAATAATCAACGCCGCATTTATGAAAATATTTGAACTTACTTTCGTTCTCTTTTATAACTTTAAAAATGCAAAAAATCTCTTCAAGTCCACTTACACGTTCAAACGCGACATTGTTATTTCTCAAAATTTTGCTTGCCAATCTTGAAATTCCAACAACTTCTATGTTGAACGCTGATTGCGTATCAAGAACTTCAAAAATAAGATTTTCCGCTTGCATAGAAAAACTATCAGGCACAACAACAAGATTTGTCATATCTAGGTCTGAATAATCAATTTGTTTAAGTGTATTCACGCACGCTTCAAATGTCGTCGCGCCCGTAACAAGTTTTATTTCCATGTTAAAATTCTAGCATATTTCAACAAAAAATACAACCTAGTTTTCAATCATTTCTGAAATATGTTTCTTGCTTAGATGTTGCTTAAGCGATTGTTTCTTTTCGTTTGATTTCAACTTTGTAAGAAGTTCTTGATTTTCTTTTTTGACTTCCTCAAAAGCCTGTTGCAATTGTGCAATCTTTTCATCTTTTTTGTTTAAATCAGAAAAGGCCTTTTTCATTAACAACTGCAAATTTTCTTCACCCTGTTTTGCTTTCTCTGAAAACTCTTCTACTGCCGTCTTTTTAATAAGCCTAACAAGCCCTAGAAACAAACTGTTTATTTCGTTTTCACTGAGAAAACTCTTTTTGTTTCTAAATGGAATTATATTGCACTTTTTCATATTTTGATATTTGTTTTGCATCCTTGTCATTTGGGTTAAGTCACCCTTTGCAAGTTTATAGCACGCCGACCTAACCGACATTCCCAACTTCGTAAGTTTTTCAATTTCTTGCACCATATTTTCACTCTCTTGTTGTTCAAAGCAAACAAAATGCGTTTTTTTGTGTTTGGTCAAATCAATACCCAGTGTCAAACATCTTTCCTCATCGAACGAAAGATTGTCAACCTCCTTATAATAATAATTCCTTACACTGTTTGGCTTTCTTTTAAAATTTCTTGCATGTTTTTCAAAAGCAACTTTAAGCGAAACATTATCTTTCTTACAATCTTCAACTTCATAAAAAAGTGCCTTAACCTCTTCATTTTTCCAAATTTTCATAATCCCTCCAAAGTATTTTTTAACAAAAAATTTAATTTTTAGCCATTTTTTTGTTATTTATCATGTAATTTTTTGTCAATAAAGTTTTTTGTTCTTATCATGCAAACTTGGCATATATTAAATTATGAAAAAAATATTGTTAAAAACGACATACCCTTGCTTAATAAAAACAGACCATAACGCATGCGAACTTAACGAAAATGACACACTTGAAATAGAAAACGAAACTTTTCTTTTTGTCTATCCTCAAAATGGAAATATTCCTTTTTATATCGATGTAAAAGCAGAACGCGAAAATCAGTTTGTTTCAATAATTAAGCACAACGACAAGACAATTTTTCTTCTTGAAGAGGTAAGCCGAGTTCAGGTCGAACAAAAAGAGGAATTCAATTTTTCTGGAAAAACATGCAAAGTTTGCGTTTCAGAAACTGGAATAAATTTTGAAACTGCAAGCAAAAAGTTAAATTATCATTGGGCAAACAGAATTAAAAATCATGAAACCTTTAAGTACAAAAATTATGTTTGTGCCCAATTTGAGAAGGATTTTTTTGCATATAATGTGGAAAAAAACAAACTTTCACATTTCTCTGGAGAAAGTTTGAATTTTGATAATGGAATCTTAACAATTACAAAAAAATATCACGACAGTATGTGCCGCGAAAAACATTCCGTATACAATTTAAATAATGAATGTCTTCTTGAAAATGAGAATTTTATAAGTGAAAACACTCATGACATTCAAGAACTTTTACCTTTTAAAGTTATGGAAAGCATTAAAGCAAAAGACTACGCCTTTGCACTAAGTTGTTTAAGTGACGAATTGAAAAACCAACTTGATGACAATTCTCTAAACAACTTCTTTGGAAACATTACATCCTTCCTCCCACTTGGAATAAACGAATTTATAACACTAAGTCCAAATGGAAAGAATTATGTAAAATTCGATATTTTAAAAGATAAAATCTCAGACATCTCAATTGATAATTTGTAATTTTTAATATTTTGCCCATTTTTTAAGTTTATTTCAAAATTCCAATCAAATTTAGTCGTTTTTCAAAACGCGCTTCAAAATTTTTTACAAGAACTTTCAATAAACTTAATTCGCTGTCCGCCGCCAACTTAAGCGTATTCAGTCGCTCAAACTCTGTGATATCTATAAGTTTTAACGCTGCCAAAACTACCTTCGACAACTCTTCACTCGTCAGACTTTTACAAGAAATACATTCAAGCTGTCCCACAAGATAATTCATGTAAAGTTTCTCAAACGCTTTTGAGCCACAGCAAGAACATTTATCAACATAAAGCGGAACTCCACTCATCTTAAATAGTTCGAGAAAAAACTTATTCAGCGCATACAGTGGTCTTGCATTTGAAAAGCAAATCGTTTTAAGCGTCTTAAGCATAAGCACAAAAACGGAAGCACGATCTCGTTCGGATGAAAAATCAAAAGCGTTAATCACTTCCAAGACAGCAGAGCCTTCAAAATATTTATCAACATCTTCGCTTAATTCATGAAAAGTTTCAACGACATCCAAGCCTGTCACGATTTTTCCCATTTTGCCATCTTCTAAGATAAATTCAGCAAAACAGAATGGGCTTTGCGCAAGTTTCATTTTTGCATTTCCGCCCTTAACGCCTTTAAGAGTTGCCCATATCTTTCCTTGTTCAATAGAAAAAAGAAGAATATTTTTATCCTTCTCTTTCTTATTGCTTGATTTTATGACAATCGCTTGAATTTTTTCCATTATCTTTGCTTTCCGTTCAACTTTTCTTGTTGTTTTTGTCTAACTAAATTGCGTTCTTGAACAAAATGTTGCGCGATATACGGATTGCCGCCAGACATTTTAAGCATTTCATATGTCAATCTATCATAGATGTCATTGAAGTCTTTTTCCATATGTCACCTCCATTGTTAGTTTGTGCAGGAACTTTGTTCTATATTCTTGCTATGGAGAAGGTGTAACTTTTCATTTTTTGTTCGGTTGCTTTTTACAAACCTCTCAGCCACCTCTCACAATCATTTTATCATAGAACTCTTAAAAGTCAAACAAAAGAACAAAAGTTTTTTAATTTTTTCTTTCGCACCTTGCACTGCCCTAAATCAAGCGGTTTGGTTTTTGAAAAATATGTTTTTGCTTTAAATTCAGCCATTTTTACGCTACGCAAAGCTTCTTAGTGATAAAACCTCGCCTTTTTTAGACTAAATTCTTCTTATAAGCATACTCGCCAAAGAATAAGTCACATTTTCTAGCGAACTGTTAACAAGTTCAAGCGTTCCACTTTGTGCAAGCGGTATCACAATTGTTTGTGTAAGACTAGCAACATTACCAGCAGTCCCTGTAACTGTCACTTTTGAACCCGACAACTCTGCTCCATTCACCCTCAATGCTATGCTTATGTTTTCGCCAACTGGAACAGTTCCGTTTGCAAAGTAACTTACTTGATAAGTCCCCGCCGCCAAAATTATTCCTCCAGCATTGTTGGAAACAACTCCGCTTCCAGAGGTTTGAACTGTTGTCAAAGGAATTATTGCATTGCTTGCAATTGTTCCGACTGCAGTATTGTTGAAAAATCCAAAATTTTCTGTCAGAACAGGATTTACAACTTCATTTCGACACACTCTTCTTGCACATGGGCAACAGATTGGTCGAGGATGATTAACCCTGCAACAGTGAGAACGACCCCAAGACATATTTTTCTCCTCAAGTGACCTTGGGTTTCTTCTTGTTGGCCACTTATTACAATATATTTCACAACTTGAACTTGTGACACAAAAAAAAGAAAGTTTTTACTTTCTTAATTTTTTTGACGGCTGTATATTTTGTCATTTTCTTTAAAATCCTTCAACACACCATAATTTATCATTCCATACTTAACTTCAAGTTTCATAATTTTAAATTCCAGCGTGTCTGGTTCTTCAATTTCGCCACACTTAACCCTTCCGACATATTCGCACTTTTCTTTAAATTTCTTCAATAAAAATTCTTTCTGTGCATCACTAAATTTTATTTTTTCAACACCTTTAAATTCCAAATAATCACAAACCTGTTTATATCGATTTTTGCGTGTCACAAAATATGCTCTTTCAGCATAAGAGTATAAATTCATGCCCTGCCCGTCCTTTATATCAGGCGAAATTAGATTGTTGTCAATCATAAACTTAATTTGCATCACATCGCCATAATGATTTTCGTAAAACGGATTATTGATTTTCGCTCCTGCAGCAACCAGCAATTCACATTCATCAAATTTATGAAAATGCAACCTATCCCAAAGCAATGAGTCAAATTCTTCTTGTCTTTCTTTTTTTGTATAAGTTTTGTCGTTTAAAACTTGTTGAATATACTTTTCCATCTTCTTTTCTTCCTTTTATATGCCGTGTTATTTTATCTTAAAATATGGGAATTGTCAAGAATAAAAAAGAGGATTTCCCCTCTTTCTTTAGCAATTTTAACAATCTTACAAAGCAATTTTTCGCTTGAACATTAACCTTGAATTGAGCCAACTGTTCTTGGGAAAAGTTCGACATCACGGATGTTCGAAACACCCGTAAGATACATTACAAGTCTTTCAAAGCCAAGTCCATAACCAGAGTGAACATTGGTTCCATATCGGCGTGTGTCGATATACCAAGAATAATCTTCTTCCTTAA
Organism: uncultured Lachnospiraceae bacterium; assembly: GCA_964592565.1. Lineage (GTDB taxonomy): Bacteria > Bacillota > Clostridia > Christensenellales > UBA1242 > Caccovivens. Next base: position 5,652 of record CAZQFT010000002.1, on the reverse strand, counting down.
GTCCAAGTTCGTGAATTCTTTCAACAAGTTTTTCAAGGCGTTCTTCTCTTTGGCTTCCACCAATAAGTTCTCCAACACCAGGAACAAGCAAGTCAACAGCAGCAACCGTCTTGCCGTCATCGTTTTGTCGCATATAGAACGCTTTGATTTCTTTTGGATAGTTTTTCAAGAACACTGGTTTCTTGTAAACCTCTTCTGTAAGATATCTCTCATGTTCTGATTGCAAGTCAATTCCCCACTTAACAGGAAAAACAAACTTTTTGTCTGCCTTAAGCAAAATTTCAATTGCTTCAGTATAATCAAGTCTAACGAAGTCATTTTCAACAATATTTGTCAATCTTTCCACAAGTCCAGTATCAACAAATTTGTTTAAGAACGCAACTTCATCCTTACATTCTTGCATAACATATGAAATTACATATTTGACCATTTCCTCTTCATTGTCCATAAGTTCTTCAAGGTCACAGAAGCAAATTTCTGGTTCCATCATCCAAAATTCTGCGGCATGGCGTGATGTATTTGAGTTTTCTGCTCTGAATGTTGGCCCAAATGTGTAAGTTTTTCCAAATGCATGCGTAATTGCCTCTTCATGAAGTTGTCCTGACACAGTAAGAGAAACCTTTTTGCCGAAGAAATCTTCGCTGAAATCAACCTTTCCGTCCTTTTTAGGCAATTTGTCCATATCAAGTGTTGTAACTTGGAACATTTCTCCTGCACCTTCACAATCATTTGCCGTGATTATTGGTGTGTGAACATACACAAAGTTTCTTTCGTTGAAAAACTTGTGAATTGCAAAGGCGGCAACAGAACGAATTCTGAACACAGCATTAAACAAGTTTCCGCGTGGGCGAATTGTTGGGATAGTACGCAAGAATTCAATTGTATGGCGTTTCTTTTGAAGTGGATAGTCTGTTGCACTTTCCCCCAAAACAACCACTTCTTCTGCATTAATTTCAAAAGGCTGTTGGGCGTTTGGTGTAAGCAAAAGTTTTCCAGCAACTTCAAAAGACGCACCAACATTTTGCTTTACAACCTCTTCATAGTTTGCCACCTTGTCTTTTTCAACAACAATTTGCACACTTTTGAAAGCCCCATCATTAAGTTCGATAAAGGCAATATTCTTTGAATCACGCACTGTTCTTGCCCAACCACAAACTGTAATTTTTTTGTCTGCAAACTTTTCAAAAGTTTTGTTTAAATCTCTTATTTCAACTCTTTTCATATTATTTTCCTTTTAAGTTATTTTTTTCTTCAACTTTTTCCTATGGAGTCAAACGATCTGGGCCACGGAACAAATACATCGCTTCTTTCAAACTTGGAAGGTCAAGAAGCAGCATCAAAAATCTGTCAAGCCCCAAACCAAAACCGCCATGTGGAGGGCACCCATTCTTGAAGAAATTGATGTAATCTTTCATTGGCGTAGAATCAATTCCCTTTGCCTCAATTTGTGCTTTTAATATATCAGGTCTATGTTCTCTTTGAGCCCCAGAAGTAAGTTCAACGTCTTTAAAATAAAGGTCGTATGATTTTGAATATTCAGGTTCATCTTCTTTCGCCATTGTATAAAACGCTCTGACTTTTGAAGGATATTCTGTCACAAAGAAGAATTGATGCCCGTTCAGTTCTTCCATATACTTGCAAAGAGCAACTTCTTGTTCTGTGTTGAAATCATCTCCGTCAGCAATTTGCAAATTCAACTTGTCTCGCAAAATTTTGTAAGCCTCTCTGACTGTGATTCTTGGAAATGGCACTGTTGGAACAATTATATCAACGCCTAAAAGTTCTTTTACTTTTTCGCCATATTTTTTTGACACTTCGCCAATTGCATAAGCAAGCATTTCTTCTTGCACTTTCATTACATCTTCTTGCGATTTAACATAGCTTATTTCTATATCAAAACCACTAAATTCAGTTGCATGCTTTTTTGTGTAAGATTTTTCAGCACGGAAAACTGGAGTGTTTATAAACACTTTTTCAAAACCAGACGCCATCGCCATTTGCTTATAAAACTGTGGACTTTGAATCAGATATGCTTTTTTGTCAAAGTATTTAACTTCAAACACATCCGCGCCGCCTTCACTTGAAGCACCAATAAGTGTTGGCGTATGAATTTCGATAAAACCATTGTCTATGCAATATTGCCTAAGCGCTTGATTAAGCACTGTTTCAACTTGAAAAATAAGTGTTTTTTCTGGGCTACGCAAATCTATCCAACGATAATCAATTCTTTGGTCAATTGAACTTTCTGGTCCAATTGGAAGTGCTTCGGCATGGCTTGTAATTTCAACACTTTCAGGAATTATCTCAATTCCACCAAGTTTAACATATTCATTTGCCACTGCCTCGCCAACAATTTTTACCGTTGACTCAAGCGTTGCCTTCGAAAAAATTTCAGCAACCTCAGGTTTTTCGGCTTTTACAACTGTCACCTGAACCTTTCCAGACAAATCTCTGATAACAACAAATTGCATACTCTTCTTGTCGCGCAAATTTTCAATCCAGCCTTGAATTTCAACTTTTCCGGGTTTAATTTCACCAATTTTCATACTTTCCTCCTAATAAAAAAGTCCTAATGCATAATTTGCATTAGGACGAATAAACTTATCCGCGGTGCCACCTAATTTGTCAGTTTGACCACTCTTTAAAAATATTTCAAACTCCAAAGCGTCTTTCGTTTTGACTTGCTTAGCGAACTTTCACCTTAATCGCCTCTCTGAAAAGCAGAACTTCAAAATTACTTTCTTTTTCTACATTTGATGTTAAACATTATAACTGTTTATTTTTATTTTGTCAACAATATTTTCATAATTTTATTAAACTGTTCTTCGCTCTTTTGCTCCTCACTTAAGTTGTCGTATCTGCAATATTTATATTCATAATACGCCAAAAGCACAATTTGTGCAACGAACATAAGTGCCATTACAATAATAAACACATTAAACAAAGCAAGACTCTGAGTCAACGAAATTAAGAGCATTGCAGCAAAAGATACAATTCTTGACGCATTCATACACATTTCAACAATTGCTTGGTGCTCACAAATTTCGCCATAAAATCCCGCCTCTTTCAAGATTCCATTTCGATAAATATCATATATCGTCTTATAAATCATAATAGAAACAGCGTTTGCCAAATTATAAAACAAAATTGTATAAATGTTTACAGAAACCAATAAACAAATTGAAGACGCAATTGGAAGCACACCTAAAATGCTTAAAAGTTTTGTGCGTTTGCCTGCTTTTGTAAAACGATTTACAAGAATAATTGCAATTACGGTTATAACAGAGAATATACTCGTAAGCGTTCCGAGGCTGAGGTTTGAGCCAAGTTCAAGCATAACGAAAATGTTGAAGCAAATTGGAGGAACTGTGACTCCCCCAACCAAAAGTGCACAGGTGTAAAGAATTTTCATCTTCTTGTGAACCGTTGGATTTTCTTTAAGTTTTTTGAAATATTCCATAAAACTAAAATGGCTGCCTGCAGGTCTTTGAGCCTTAACCCCCATTGACAAAGCAAGTTGCACAATACAAACAATAAGCACAATGATTGCAACCTGTGAATAAGTTGTAACTTCAATCAATGCCCCCAAAATCACTGGGCACACAATTTCAACAACTTTACAAACCGCTTGATTGAAAACGGCATAGTTCTTCATACTTTTTCTGCTTACCATTTCTTGTTTGAGAACATTATAACTTGCATAGTAAAACGCTTCCGAAAGCCCATTCAAAACACCTGCGAGTGGCAAAAGTTGTGCAAGTTCTTTTCCAAAGAACAGTACCAAAATCACCAGTCCAGTTCTAAGCAACAGCCCTACGCGATAAAACCAAATTCTGTTGCTTTTCTCAACAAAACGCGAAATTAATCCAACCGCAACGAAAAACACTGCGTAAGCAACAAGATTGAAAAACGCAACATTATATATATAGTTGAAAACGCCACCCTCAAAAGAATAAATATGTGCAACCAAAAAGGTGGATACAAAAAGGTTTACAACGGTTGCCAACGCGTGACAACTGAACAGACATGTGCGTGCCTTTTTGTCGTTTTTTACTGCATTTACTGAATATTCATAAGCCATAACATAAACTCCAAGGTCATTATAACACAAAGGTTTTTCGCACACAAAACCTTTTCGACAAATTTCACTATTTCATTTAAACAAGAATACTAAATCTTAATATGAGAATCTATAACAGGGAAAAAGCAGTTGCATATGCACAAAAATGGGCACTGAGATATAATCCAGAATTTTATCATTTTGCAGGAATTGGCGGAGATTGCACAAACTTCATTTCGCAATGTTTGCTTGCTGGCGGAGCACCGATGGTTTATGATAAAATTAACGGTTGGTTTTATAAAAGCAGTTACAATCGCTCTGCAAGTTGGACGAGTGTAAAATATTTGCAAAGATTTTTGCTAAGCGAAAAGCAGTTTGGAGTTGTTGGAGAAATAAAAAATATCCAAAGTCTGGAACTGGGCGATCTTATTCAACTGCGACAGAAACCAAATACAATATACAATCACACATTAATCATAACAAAAATTAAGAAGAATGAAATCTTTGTTTGCGCACACACAAACAACGCCTTAAACAAACCACTCTCGTCTTATGAGTATGAAGAAGCTCTTGGCATACATATTCTCGGAATAAAATCATGACTGTCTAGTAAAAATTTCTGTATGAATTTTATAAAAAAAATTTGATTTTTAAATTGATTTACTTGCAAAAGCACAATTTTTGTGATAATATGATTTTAGTAAGTTGAGAAAATCAACAATATTGGAGGATTTATGGAACAAAACACAAAAAAGCAGCCAAAACTTTGGCTTGCAATCTTAACAGCAATCGGCTTAGGCTTGGTTGGTTGCTTACTTTGGGGACTTTTATATTATTTCGGTTACCTTGCATGGGTCGGAGCGTATGTCGTTGTCATTGCAGCCGCATGGGGCTATCAAAAATTCAATTTAAAACTTGACAAAAAGGGTTATTTCATCATTTCAGCAATCGCTGTTGTTGAAATCGCATTGACAATGCTCATTACTCTCAACATTGTCGTAATGCAATCAGCAGGAACTGGATTCTTCGATTCGTTTGCACTCTTGTCAGACCTTCTTGCAGCAAACCCAGAATTGTCAAGCGCACTTATTACTGATGCAATCTTAAGCATTGTATTCATCGCTCTTGGACTTATTACTTACTTTATCACAGAAAAGAAAAAAGCAAAGCAAAACAAAACAGTTGAACAAAAACTTGATGTCAATGTAAACCAAACTGTCGAAGTTAAAAACGAACAACCTAAAGAAGAATCAAAAGATGCTTCAGCACCAGTTGCAAAAACAGAAACAGCAAAAGTTGAAATGCCTAAAGACACAAAAACAGAGAAATAAGAAAAAGGACAAATCGTTGTCCTTTTTTATTTTGTTTGTTAAATATCAGTTCTAGTATTACACTTTTGTATATCATGCAATTATAAATGAAAGAAACAACATTTTTTAATTTTCTTAAAAATTTTGTTTTAAATGCTTGACAATGAAAAAATTTATAGTTATAATAAAAGGGCATTCTTAAAAATGCAGGCATTATCCCCGCCGGCATTTGGAATGTTCATGATGGCTTGTAGCTCAGTCGGTTAGAGCACCACCCTGATA
>CAZQFT010000001.1:0-21565 GCA_964592565.1 uncultured Lachnospiraceae bacterium | reverse complement strand
GTCATTCCGTCGCTTCCGTCAAACTCCGAAGAGTCGAGTCTTGAAATTTCAATTGTAGAAAAGTCTTTTTTATCAAAATCAAATTCCTCAACAGAAATTGGTGCTTTTTTAGGAATTTTCTTTAAATTCTCAAGCATCTTCTTTTTTAATTCTTCAATCCCACCTCTAGTATAAGAAGAAATGCAATAATACTATTCAATTTTATGTTTTTTGCAGAAATCGCCTATGCTTTGTTTCAATTGGTCTTCATCAAGCAAATCGCATTTTGAGAAAACAACAATCTGCTTTGTTTTTGCAAGTTCCGCGTTATATTTTGCAAGTTCTTCATTTATAATCTCAAAGTCTTCAATCGGATCACGCCCTTCAGAACCAGAAATATCCACTAAGTGAACAATTAGTCTTACGCGTTCAACATGCTTTAAGAAATAGTGCCCAAGTCCAGCACCATCACTTGCCCCTTCAATAAGCCCCGGAATATCCGCAACAACAAATGTTTCCCCCATAACCTCACAAACCCCAAGGTTTGGATAGATGGTTGTAAAATGGTAGTTTGCAATCTTTGGATTAGCATTTGAAATAACAGAAAGTAAGGTTGATTTGCCTACATTTGGAAAACCTACAAGTCCAACATCGGCAATCGTTTTTAACTCCAAAATAACCTCTTTTGGCTTAGTAACCTCACCCATTTGAGAATAACTTGGGGCTTGTTTTATAGAAGACTTGAAATAGGCGTTTCCATGTCCACCTAAACCACCTTTAAGTGCAACAAATTCAGCACCATCTTCGCTTAAATCAGCGATAACTTTATCTGTTTTGGGATTTATTAAAACCGTTCCAGTTGGAACAAGAATAACTTCATCTTTTCCAGTTCGACCAGTTTTATTTTTCTGATGACCATCTTCACCATTTTCAGCCACAAATTTCTTTTTAAAACGAAAACTGTAAAGAGTGTTTATGTCATTTGTCGCTCTAAAAACAACACTTCCACCATTTCCGCCATCACCGCCGTCTGGTCCACCATTTTCAGTAAGTTTTGTACGCAAAAAAGATGTTGACCCTTTGCCACCATTGCCTGCTTTTATTGAAATTTTTACTCTGTCTAAAAACATCTTTTTCACCTCCGTTTATTTTGAGTTCCAACACTTTTAATTAATAACTTTTGCCAATTTTATATCTATTTAACAGACAAATCTATTAATTTGTCAAAATTATTTCAAATGAACTAAACTCTACTGCTTGGACATTCTCTGTTGAAAACGCATTTTTCACAAAGCGGTTTTGTCGCCTTACATGTGTATCTTCCAAACAAGACCATTTGATAGTGAAGTTTCGACCAAACCTTCTTTGGAAAGGTTTGTCTAAGTTTTTCTTCACATTTATTTGGATTATCTGTCTTTACAATTCCCAGCCTGTTTGAAACCCTTAAAACATGTGTATCTACAGCAAATGCATCTTGTCCGAAAGCAACAGCCAAAACAACATTTGCCGTCTTTCGTCCAACACCAGCAAGCGAGGTCAAATTGTCAAAATCATTTGGCACAGAACCTGCAAACTTATCTATTATATCTCTGCTTGCAGATTTTATCGCTTTTGCTTTGTTGTGATAAAACCCACAGGAATGAATTTTTCTTTCAAGTTCCTCTTGGTCAATACTTGCAAAATCCTCTGGAGTGTTGTGGGTTTTGAAAAGTTTACTTGTTACCATATTAACTCGTTTATCTGTGCATTGCGCCGACAAAATGACTGCAATTAGCAACTCAAATGGTGTCGTATATTGTAACTCACACTTTGGATTTTCAACCATAATGTCAAGTCCATTCATGACAAATTCGCTATCCATAAATACTCCTTTGTCAAAATCTCAAAAATTGGTCGCACTTATCTCATCAATGGGAAAAGCACAACATCGCGAATGTTTGGACAATCAAAAATGAATTGCATGAAACGATCGATACCAAATCCCAAACCAGAAATTGGTGGCATACCATGTTCCATAGCAAGCAAGAAATCTTCGTCAACATCCATTGTTTCCTCATCGCCTGCCATTTTTTCTTCAAGTTGAAGTTCAAGAGTGCGTCTTTGTGTAATTGGGTCTACAAGTTCGCTGTAAGCCTTAACAAGTTCTGCTCCGCCAGCAACAACTTGGAAAACATCAATAATTCTTTCGTCCTTATCATTTCTTCTTGCAAGAGGAATAAGAGATGCTGGATAGTTGTAAAGAATTGTTGGATTTACAATGTCAGCACGGATTTTTCTCTTATAGATATAGTCAACAAGTGTACGAACAGTCTTGCATTCTTCAAGTTCAGTATATCCAAATAATCCCTTTTCAACAACAATTTTCTTAAGTTCATCAACATCATCAATTGCAAGGAAGTCACAGCCCAAAAGTTCTCTCATTCTTGCGACATAGTCAATTCTTGGCCATTCTCCACCAAAGTCAATTTCTTGACCTTGATAAGTGATTTTTGTTGTGCCAAGGCACTTGTTAAACAATTCAACAATCATTTCCTTGAAAAATTTGATGTTGTCTTCAAAATTCCAATAAGAAGCATACCATTCAACCTGAGTAAATTCTTGAAGATGTGATGGGTCAATTCCTTCATTTCTGAAGTCTTTTCCAAGTTCAAAAACTCTGTCAATTCCAGCACCAATACATTGTTTCAAATGACATTCTGTTGCAATTCTCAAATTGCATTCGATGTCAAGTGCGTTGTGATGCGTAAAGAAAGGCTTTGCACTTGCACCAGATACGCTGGTTTGCAAAATTGGAGTTTCAACTTCAATGAAACCATTGTCTTCCAAATATCTGCGAATAAAAGAAACAACCTTGCTTCTTGTCAAGAAGATTTTTCTTGAATCTTCATTTGTAACAAGGTCAAGATATCTCTGACGATACTTGATTTCTGTATCAGAAATTCCATGGAACTTTTCTGGAAGCGGTCTAAGTGTTTTAGAAAGCAAAACGATCTTCTCTGCCTTCACGGTAACTTCACCTGTTTGAGTTTGATAAACCTCACCCTCAACGCCAATAAAATCACCGATGTCAATCATTTTTTTGTAGAAATTATAGTCTTCTTCGCTAAATTCGTTTCTGCCTACAGAAATTTGGATTTTTTCATAAATATCTCTTATTTGACAGAAACCAAACTTGCCCATAATGCGACGAAAAACGATACGACCAGCAATTTTTACCTTTTCGCCAAGTTTTTCTCTTGCTTCTGCAATTGTGCAAGAACGATCAAATTTTTCTTTATAAGGGATTTCTCCCATTTTTTTAAGTTCTTCAATTTTTTGACGCCTAATGTCAATTTCGTTGGATGTCAATTCTTCCATTTTTAATCTCCTACTTTGTTTTAATATCACGAATAAATATAACACAAAATAATTATTAAGTCAACAAAACTCAACTTTTATTTTGATTCTACTGAACAAAAATTGATGCAAATCGTTTTGACAAAAAAAATTATTGTGTTACAATTAACATGGTTTAGTGTGGCCAAGGAGATTAAAATGATAAAAATTATAACAGACAGCACAGCATATGCGCCTTTTGAATACGCTCAAAAGCATGATATTACCGTAATTCCACTCAGATATCTTTACAAAAACGAAGAATTTGTTGAAGGATGGCCAGGAACTTACGATGGTTTTTTTGAAGATTTTACAAAAACAAAGATTTTTCCAAAAACAAGCCAACCTTCTTTGCAACTTTTTGTAGATGAATACAACAAGGCTATTGACAATGGAGATGAAGTTTTGGTTTTCACAATTTCAAGCACCCTTTCTGGAACAAATAGCGTTGCAAATTTAGCGAAACAAGAATGTAAAAATCCAGACAAGGTCGTTGTTATTGACACTGGTGCAATCGGACAAACAACTCTTGGGCTTATCATGGAAGCGGTTGAATACAGAGAAAAAGGTGTAACTTTGCAAGAAATTGTTGACAGACTTCATGTTTGCATGGAAAACAGTTATATTTCATTCATTCCAGACAGCCTTGAATATCTTGCAAAAGGCGGAAGAATTGGAAAAGTAAGTTATACAATCGGCTCACTTTTAAACATCAAACCAATCATCACATTCAAAAAAGGTGTCCTTTCTGACAAGAAGTGCATTGGCATGCAAAAAGCAGTAAAGGAATTGATTGCTTCAATTCCAGAAAAAATCAAAAGATTGTTTATCATTCACATTGCCAACACAAAATTCTTTGAAAATTTCAAAAATATGGTAAAAGAATGGCTTAACAAACGCCCAGACAAAGACAAAATCGAACTTTACGAAGGCGAGCTTGGCCCAGTAACTTCTGCTCATGTTGGTCCAGCGATTGGTTTGACATGGACTTGCGAATAAAACAAATCCGCAACGGCATCATTTACCAAATTAGTTTAAATTGAAAAAAGAGGGAATAAAAATGATTAAGAAAACTGCAATAATTATCGGAGCATCTGGAGATATTGGACAAGCAATAGCCAAGGAATATGCCAAAAATGGCTATGATTTGGCACTTACCTACAATTCAAGTCCAATCAACATTGAAGATGCAAAAACATATAAACTTGACCTTTGCAAAAAAGGCGAAATTGAAGAGGTCTTCACAAAAATCAAACAAGATTGCAAGGCAATTGACAGCCTTATTTTTGTTTCTGGTGTTGCACAGAAAAGACAACTTATTATGGATGTTCAAAATGAAGAAATTGACACGATTTTTGAAATAAACTCAAAGGCAGCAATTAGATGCATTCGAGAATTTACAAAAATTGTTGTAAATAAAAATCCTGCAAACATTGTGCTAATTGGCAGTTTTGTTGAGAAAGTTGGTTGCTCATGCGAAAGTGTTTACACAGCAAGTAAAAGCGCACTTTCTGGTCTTTGCAAATCTCTTGCAACAGAACTTGGAAATTTAAACATAAGGATTAATGTCATAGCCCCTGGTTTTATTGATACAAAGATGAATAATAATCTTACAGAAGAAGAAAAAGAAGAAATTGCAAACATGACACCAATTCAAAGACTTGGAACTGTTGAAGATGTTTCAAACCTGTCCGCATTCTTAAGCAGCGATAAGGCTTCATTTATTACTGGACAAACAATCTATGTTGATGGCGGACTAATTTTAGATTAGAATACTGTACTATATTTTGTGTAGTATGCATGCGTACTACACCATATATTCAAAATTAAAACCAAATTAAAAAAACATTGAAAATATTTGTTAAAAAGATAAATTTATGCTATAATTGGATAGAATTAATTTACAAAAGATTAAGGAGTTTAAAATACAATGGCAAAAAACTATGATTTCAAAAATCTAACAAAGGTTCAAAAAGATTGCTTGGCACTTATCGAGTCTCTTGGCATATATGAATTGAGAGCATTGGCAAGAGTATTTGGCGACAGTGCACCAACCACACTTAAACGAAACGATCATATAAACATTGTAATGAACAAAATCATATCTGGCGAAGAATTACGACCAATTCCCCTTCGCCAAGGTCGCCCATATAAAGAACTCAGCAACATTGAAGGCATCTTAAACCAATTATCAAACATTACAGGAAAAGATTACTCATTTAAAAGCGGACAAAATATAAGTTCTGCACCTCTGCAAAAAGTCGTTGTTTTCAGACAATATGAACAAGAAATTGTAAGTAAAAAAATGTTCCCTCTTGAAGTTAGAGGAATTATATGTGAAACTCCAGACACAAAAGAACTTTATTTCATAAATCAAGATAATGGCCGTCTTATTCTTGTAAAGGACAGCGACAAAAGACTTAAACCATTCGATTACATCACTGGCACAGCGGTAATTATGAATGAAGATAAGGAATATGTACTTGACACAATCAAATCAATCAATTATCAAGCAATTTCAGCCTATCATGAGATTGTTGATGAGTACTTTGAAGCTATGCCTGAAAAATCACTTGAACTTGATAATCAAAAAATTATTTTAGGCACACGATATCTTTTCAAAAACAAATTTTTAGACAATCAAGAAAAGGTTAAAAGCATTGTAAAGTGCTTAAGAGAAAACAAAACTGTGACTCTTGCTCTTGTTCCAAATGTTATGTATGAAAATTTCTTGTCGATTAAAAATCTTGGCTTTAACAATTCTCTACTACTTAAATATGACGATAAACCTGCACAAGTTTATGATACCTTGGTTATGTTTTTAGAACATGTTAAACGCCTTCAACAACTTGGATTGAATGTTGCAATCTTCGTGGAAGATTTTACAACTTTTGCAAATATTCTTGATTATGCTGCTAAAATGACTGGAAAGACCCTTATGGGACATTCAGAAACAACTGTCGAACTGATCAAAAATCTTGTTTTGCTTGCGAAGGCTGGAATAAATGGCAAGCACACCACACTTTTCACAACATATGACGAATCAGATATGTTTGACCAATTATTTGTTTCCTCAGTATATAAAGTTTCAAAGAAGTTGGACTAAACAATTAAAATGATAAGAATCGGTTTTTAGATATAGTGATTTGAGAAAATTAATCAAAACTTTTATCACTATAAATCAAAAATAACAACAATAAGCAAAAAGCAAGACATAATCTTGCTTTTATTTTTTATAAATTTGTTTGACTTTTAAAAAAACATTGAATATAATCAAAGCATGAATAATTTTATGCTATCAATTCCAAACGGTTTCAGTTTATTTGGATATGAAATTAAATTTTATGGAATAATCAGTGCTTGTGCCTATCTTCTTGGAGTCATCATGGTCTGCGTACTGGCAAAAAAACGCGGATTTAAGACAGATGACATCATTACACTTGCCTGCTATGTCATACCATTTGCCGTAATTGGTGCAAGGCTTGGGTTTGTTTTCTTCAAACTTGAATATTTCACAAATTTTTGGGACATTTTTAAAATTTGGGAAGGCGGATTGATGTTTTATGGCGGACTTATTGGCGGTGCATTCGCCGTAATGCTTTATTGCCTTATCCACAAGAAAAACTTTTTGGCACTCTTGGATATAATTGCCCCCGCTCTCATTCTTTCACAAGCCCTTGGCCGTTGGGGAAACTTCTTTAATCAAGAAGCATATGGTTATTATCTTGAAAATCCTTCAAGTCACTGGTTTCCGTTTGGCGTGTACATCGATTATTGCTCGCAATCTGGATGCATGTGTAACGGCTATGGTTGGCACATGGCAACATTCTTCTATGAGAGTTTATGGAATTTAATTTCTTTTGCAATTCTGCTGACACTAATTTATAAAGTTAATTTCAAACAAAATGGTATGATTGCCGCCTCTTATTTGATACTGTATGGCACAGGAAGAATAATCATTGAAGGATTGCGTACCGACAGCCTATATCTAGGTTCTATACGCGCATCCCAACTTATAAGCGGAATTTTTATTGTGGTTGGCATTGCAAGTTTTATCATCTATTTTATAAAAAACAGAAAGAAGAAAACAAGTTTTGACAGAATTATGGATGTTTTAAAGAAAGATTTTTAAATTCAATCTTTCTTTTTTATTTGAGTAATTTTAAAACTCTGACACAAAATAAAATTATGAATGGAAGAGTTTGTGGAATAAAAAAGACCTACATTTTAAGAGCAACAGCAGTCATTGCATTACTTGGCTTTGTCTGTGCAACAATTTTCTCCTCACTGAAATTAAAAATTCCTGACTTATGGTTCTATAATTTCTGTTTATCAATAGGTCTTTTTGAATTGACAAAAGGACTTCTTTTTAAACTTGATAGTTCATTTTATCTTGGCTGTCTTACGACAGGAATTGGCATCGCAGGTTATATCTTTTGGCTTACTGGCACAATTGAGTATGCTGTGTTTTATATCGCACTGGCATTTGTAACTGCTTCCATTATAACTTCAGTCAAAACAAAACAACATTTTCATCTTGTTTTCGCTTTTTCGATATTTTTCGTAGCACTTTATGGCATTTTGCTTAAAAAAAGTTTAATAAACATGTCAATTTTTATTGCATTTATCAACCTATTTTTGTTATTATTAATCATGGAGATGATAATTTTCTATATATGGAGAAAGTAGGTATGTTTTCACAAGAATTTAATGGTTATAACAAAAACGAAGTTGATGCTTACATTCATCAGATGAAAGCAAGTTATGAATCACGATTGATGGAAGAAAAACTTAAAGCACTTGACAGCGAAAAGAAAGTTCTCGACATCAAAAATGCTCGCCTAGAAATTGAAAACAAAGAAAAAAACATTATGACTGCCCTCAATGTAATTGAAAAAGCAAAGAAATTTCAAGAAGAAGGTTCAAAGAATTATTATCGACTTATTATGGACAAACTCGAATTGCTTGTTAAAGAATTAAACCTTAAATTCCCTCACCTAAGCCAAAATTCAGACTTTGACGACATTTTAGATGAATTCTCATCGATGATTAGAGAGTTTAAAACAAAACTTGAAAAAACAACAAACATTACTCAGCCAATTTACTCGGACAACGACAGTATGCGTTTACTTTTGAATAAAATGCAAGACTATAAAAAAGGGCAAGAACCTGTTAAAGAAGTACACATCACAACAGTTAAGCCTGACGAAAGCATCCAAATCCCTCAATATAAAGACATCAGCGAAAGTGGCTTCAGTTTTGAAGAAGCCCTAAACCCAACCGATGACCTTGAAGAGATTATGAAGGCGTTTGATTTTTATAACCAATAGGAGAAAAAGAAATGATTGAATATAAATTTGATACCCAACTTTTGCTTGAAGGAAAAAATCTTTCAGATGACAAAATCAGAGAATATATAACAAATAATATCGAAGGAGATTGTCTTTTGGTGGTTGGCGATGACGAAATGATAAGAATACATTTCCACACGAACACCCCATGGAAGGTTCTTGAATATTGCGACAGCCTTGGCGACATCCAAGACATCGTTGTTGAGAATATGGAAAGACAAGCCAACGGATTAAATGGTTAAAACAAAAAAGCGTTTGAGTAAACGCTTTTTTTTATTTGCCGCTTAAATTTCTTTAACCCAAATGGCTCTCGACAGCAAAGATATGAGATAAGTCAACTTTACGCAATAAATACTCTTCCCTTAATTGATTTAAAAGAAAAGTGTCAAAAACAACCCACTTGTAACGCCAATAAAATATTGCAAAAACATTATTCCAAGGTTTTTAAGTGGTTGCTTATGATTTTTTGTCCAAAGAATAACAAGTCCAACACCTGCACCAGCCGTAAGTCCTGCCACGAGCGCTGGGAATGCCAAAGTACCATGAATAAACAGTTCAACAAGCAAGACAGATGAAGCACAATTTGGTATAAGTCCAATAAGACTTGCAATCAAAATTTGGAAATATACATTGTCGGTAAACAAGTTTTGAAGTACTTCTGTCCCCCAGTATCCTACAATAACATTAATTATTAAGGTAGCAACAAAAATGTAAATAATGATGTTAAGCATGTGCATAAATGCATCAAGAAAAACATTATCAACACAGCAGTCGCCATGTTTATGTCCACATTTATCGTCACATTTTTCTGTGTGAATATGTCCGCAATGATGTATATTCGCCTCAGATTTCACTGGGTTTGTTTCATGCTTACAATTCTCACCTGATTTAAACCGCAACGATTGTTTGCGTTGTTTTATTCTAGATGTTATGCTCAACTTCCTTTTTGAAATAAACCTTGCAATGATATCAACAATATAACCCCAAAAAAGTGCCAAAATAATTTTTACACCAATCAACAACAACATATTTAATGTCTGATTGGTGTTTGAAATCATAATAGGTAAAGCCTCATCAGAAGTTGCGACAAAAACCGCAACAAGCGTCCCTATCGAAACTTTTTTCTCTGAATAAAGGTCAGCAATAACAGATGAAAACCCACATTGAGGCACACACCCCAAAAAAGAAGCATATAAAACACTAGTTTTCTTATTTTTTGATAAGAACCTGCTAAACTTATGTCTGTGATCATGTGAGAGATATGAAACCAAAAGATAGGCAAGAAAAAGGACTGGCGCAACTTTTACGCAATCCAAAACTGCATCAAAAAGACTTTCTGCAAATATCTCTCCCATTTAACCTCCAAATTGCGTCCATTATAGCACAAAATTTTTCAGAATACAAACAAAATTTTTATTATTTTTTTAAAATAGTTGACTAATCAACTTTGCGTATGTTATCATATATAAATATTGAAAATAGGAAAAATTAATGGAGGTTTAAAATGAGTAAAGCACCAGACATATCAAAATTGATTTTATTTAAGAAATTATACGCAAAAGGAATGCAAAAAAAGACCGAAATGGGGCTACTTCCTTCAAGCTTATCAATTTTTGTTGCAGCAATCAATCAAAAAGAATTTAAATCTCAACAAAAATTATCTGAATTTCTTGGTTGCAACAAAGCCCACACCAGCCGTACTCTTTCAAAGTTGCAGGACAAGGGACTGATCGAACCCCTCACTTCACGCAATTGCCCAATCAAATTAACAGAAAAGGGTAAAATAATTGCGAATGAAAGTGTAAATAAAAAAGAATGCATTGCCAAATGCCTCATGGATGGAATAACAAAAGAAGAAACAGAAATTTTTGAAAAAGTTTTAGACAAAATCTTAGAAAACGCAAAAAGAATAACTGAAGGAGTTTAATATGGATAAAGAACTTCAACTTATCGGAGTAAATAAGAAATATAAACTTTCTAATAAGCAAACATTTCAGGCTCTTTATGACATAAACATAGAGTTTGACAAAGGAGAGCTTATTTCTATTGTTGGCGAAAGCGGAAGCGGTAAATCAACCCTTATGAATCTTATTGGCGGTCTTGATTCCGATTTTACGGGGCAAATTATTTCTGGCGGAGAAAATTTAAAAAACCTCAGCGAAAAACAACTTGACAAATATCGCAAAAATAAGGTTGGTTTCGTTTTTCAATCCTTCAATCTTATTGCTCATCTTTCAATCTTAGACAATGTAACTCTCGCCCTGACACTTTCAAATGTCGGAGAAAAAGAAAGGGTTGCAAAAGCGACAGAGATTTTAAAAAGAGTTGGACTTGAAGACCAACTTAAGAAAAAACCAACTCAACTTTCAGGTGGACAAAAACAAAGAGTTGCAATTGCTAGAGCACTTATAAACGACCCAGAAATAATCATCGCGGACGAACCAACAGGTGCACTCGACAGCGAAACTTCAATGCAAATCTTGGAGATTTTGAAAGAAATCGCTGACAGCGGAAAACTTGTAATTATGGTTACACACTCAGAAAAAGTTGCAAGCATTTCCTCGCGTGTTGTTGAGATTTCTGACGGACGCATTGTTAATGACCGTGTTAATGAAAATTATATAAAAACACAAAAACCTACTGAAGAAGTCGAACTTACTGGCGAAAGCAATGAAATCGTTACAAATCAAGAAATAACACTACTTGAAGATGAACAGTCTGTTGAAAACAAGCAAAGCATAAAAAATCAAAAGAAAAAGAAGAAAACTGGCAAAGATAAACAAAATCTTTCTTTGTGGTCAGCCATTCGCCTTTCGTTGCACAATATGTGGGCAAGCAAAGTAAAAAATTTCTTAATGGCATTTGGTGTTGCAATTGGAATTGGAAGTTTGATTTTAATGATGGGCTTTTCATCCGGAATTACTGATTTCATTTCAAACACAATGGAATCATATTCAAATCCAAACATCGTTTCAATCACAAAGAAATCAGATGGCGGTTCGATTAAGGATTTAATGGTTCCTAATATGTTTGATGAAAAAGTTAATTCTGAAACAGGATTAAGTGAAATAACATCTCTTTATTCAGAAATTAACACTTACTTAAAAGAAAAAGGATATGATTTTGAGGTCACAGCAGATAATACAAGTTATGGATTTCAAGTCATGGCTTTTGGCATGGACGGAAAAGTAATATTTACAAACGAACAAGATGAAACTATATCTGAAAATATCTTTTATCTTTACACAATTCCCCCATATTACAGCGACACAAATGTAATCGATGGCGTTTCAAGCATAACTCCCACCCTCAAACCAGACGGAACACCAATAAGAGAAAATGGTATACCTGCAAACGGTGGCGGATTTATGTTTACAAAGGGCATTTACAATTTCCTTGGTGATGAAGCAGTTGGAAAAACTGTTGAAATAAGTTTTGTTTATACCAATCCAAATAACCCAACGGACAGTACAAAATTTACTTTCAAGGACAAAGTCTGTGGTGTTATGGATACATCAATCATGTCTGGATTTATGGTTGCTTACATTGATTACAACTATCTCAACGCATTGTTTACGGAAAGTGGAAAATCTGATTTGTTTTCTCCAACAACAATTTATATCAACACTGGCTCTGAAGAAATCACAAACGAGATCAACGCATATCTTGAAACGACTGACAAATATTCTGGCTCAATCGAGGATCAACTTGAAGGAATGTTCACAAAAATGTCAAGCGTAATTGGAACATCTCTCATCATAATCTCATGCATCTCACTTCTTGTCTCTGCAATGATGATTTTGGTTGTTCTTTATATGAGTGTTACTGAAAGAACAAAAGAAATCGGCGTTTTGAAATCAATTGGTGCAAGAAGAAAGGATATTAAACGAATCTTCACTTCAGAAAGCTTCTTAATTGGTGTATTAAGTGGCCTATTCGGAATTATATTCAGCTTTATCTTGTCAGGAATCATTTCGCTTGTATTGTCTAATCTGGTCGGAATCGTTCCAATCTCATTCCGTTGGTGGTATTTCGCAGTCGCAATGCTTGTTTCAATCGGAATCAGTATGCTTTCTGGTCTTTATCCAGCAAGTAAAGCCGCAAAACTTGACCCAGTCGAAAGTTTAAGACGAGAATAGAACATATCAACCTGCTTTAAAAAGTGATAATATATAATATTAATAGATAAAATTCAACAAAATGCCCAAGTCTAAAACAAAATCTTGGGCTTTTTGTTGAATAAAAAAGGAAATGAAGATGATAAATATAAACAAATTTTTAAAAGAAAATGCAGATATGAGATATGCAGATTTCAACAAGAAATTCATTACTTCAAAATATCCAATCCTTGGAGTTCGCACACCCCTCTTACGCAAGTTCGCAAAAGAAATTGAGCCAGAATATATTGAATTGGAAAACAACCCCTCTCACGAAGAAATTTTGCTTTATGGGCTTTCAGCAAGTAATTTTAAAACGGAAGCAGAGCAACTTGAATATCTTGAAAAGATTATGCCATACATTGACAATTGGGGAACCTGCGACTGTATAGTTTGCAGCATGAAAAAACTTAATGGACAAAAGTCCTATGAAATATTTACTGAAATGTTGAACGATGACCGCGAGTTTTATGCTAGGGTTGGAATTGTCGGTCTTATGAGATATTTTATTAAGAGTGATAAAATACTTGAGATTATAAACAACATTTCCAAAATCAAAAACTCAGCATATTATGTAAAAATGGCAACAGCATGGTTCTTTGCCGAACTTTGTGCCACAGATTTCATCCTTGCTCTTGATTGCATTTCAAAAATTAATGATAAATTCATCCGCAATAAATCAATTGCAAAGGCGAGAGAAAGTTATAGGGTTTCAACGGAAAACAAGGAAAAACTTTTAAAAATAAAATTGTAAATTGATATATTTAACCCAATAAAAAAGATACTTTATCCGTTTAAATAAAGTATCTTTTTTGATTTCAAAATCATTCTTTGAAAAATCTTTTTTTAATAATTTTTACAATTTCTTGAAAGATTTCGTCTATGCTTTGAGACGCATCAAACACAACAAATCTTTCACTAAATTTTTTTGCAAGAGTTAAATACCCCTGCCTAACTTTATCGTGATATTGCTTGCCTTTAAGTTCTATCCTGTCAAGTTTCGTAAGTTTTGGGTTTGCCTTTTTCCTTTCCATGCCCTGCTCATATGTTAAATCCAACAAAAATGTTAAGTCTGGAACGGCATCATCAATTGCAAAATTCGTAATCTGCTCCAGTTTGTCCAAAGGCATACCTCCTGCAAAACCTTGATAAGCATATGACGAGTCATAATATCTATCAAGAATTACAACTTTTCCATCTTCCAACGCTGGCTTAACGATTTTTTCAACATGATCAGCCCTTGCACTTGAAAAAAGCAAAAACTCAACATTCGACGCCATATCTCCTTTTCCGTGAAGCAAAATATTTCTGATTTGTTCCCCAATTTCCGTTCCTCCCGGCTCACGAGAAACAATATAATCAACACCAATTTCATCTAAATATTTTGTAAGTTTCACTATCTGCGCACTTTTTCCGCAACCTTCTCCGCCTTCAAATGTAATCAAAAACCCTCTTCTCAATTTTTCACCCTTTTATTTAGTTGTTTACTATATTTTACTATACATAAGCAATAAATTCCTAACAAAAATCTTCATTTAAATTAAATTTAACATATTTATTTACTCAACACTTTTCTTTTGGCATACAGCCTCTGTTATTTCTCATTTCAAAAATTGTCAAGATAAGTGGTTTGTAATAATTAACGAATTTTCCATCATCAATCATTCTTAAAATCTCTTCCTTTCCAGCCCATTTAACCGCTTGAACTTCGTTGTCCTTAAAAGTAACATCTTTCAATTGAATATCTTTTTCAATTATGAAGAAATCATCAAAACCGCCCTTAAAGTTGACTGTAAAATATGGTCTTTCATTAGAAAAATCAAAATCAAGTCCAAGTTCTTCTGAAAGTTCGCGTTTCGCACCTTGTCGTGATGTTTCACCTGCTTGCACACAACCACCCAAAGTTATATCCCACACATTTGGCAAAGATTTTTTGCTGGCACTTCTTTGTTGAATTAACATCTCGCCCTTTGAATTGAAAATGCAAATATGCACCACAAGCCTGTTTAAACCCTCTGGCATCGGTTGAGAACGCTCAATTGTTCCAACTCTTTTTCTCTCAACATCATACAAATCCCAATATTCCATCATTTTCTCCTTTTACTTTTGATTTTAAATGTTTTCTTGCACTCCACAAACTAAATCATCTCAAAATTACAAACAAAAAAGAAGTGTAAACAAGAAACACTTCTTCTTTATTTTACTTATTATCGGCAGATTTAACTTTTGCAGCCTTGCCAGTGAGTTCTCTAACATAATAGAGTTTCGCTCTTCTTGGTTTACCTTTTCTTACCACTTCAATGTTGGCAATTTTAGGTGAATGAATTGGGAATGTCTTTTCAACACCAACACCATAAGAAAGTTTTCTTACAGTAAATGTTTCTCTGATTCCACCATTCTTTTTGGCAATAACTACGCCTTCAAAAGCCTGAATTCTTTCTTTGTCGCCTTCTTTGATTCTTTGAGCAACTTTAACAGTGTCTCCGATAGCAAATGTAGGAACTGATTCTTTCATGCCTTCTCTTTCGAGTTGATCAATAATGTTTGCCATGACTTATCTCCTTTTTTCAGATTTTCGACATGATGCTCATACGGTCATTGCCCAGCGGAACACCCGAAGTCTTTATGATTATAACACACTTAAAACATAAATTTCAAGTGTTTTTACAAATTTTTTATAAAATTCTATAAAATTTCAATTTTGTTAATAAGAATCTCATGTATGACATTCAGAAAAACGCTTTCAACAAAAAAGCACCAGCAAAAATGGTGCTCTCGTTTACTCAGAAGTTTTTCCATTTATTTTTATTCTGAAATCTCCACCTTTCACACTTGCTGTAACTCTTAACACATAATAATATGTTTCATTCTCATCTTTTTCCTCTTTCGGAACGAAAATATATTTATTTTCAAAATCTGCATCATCAACAATTTTTCCTTGCTCATCATAAACTTCAAACCAATCTACCATAAATCCTTGCCCTGGAGTTGGGTCAATTGGTTCAATTTCTATACTCTCAAGCACAAAATTTAAATTTGATTTTTCCAACATGAAATTCAGTTGTGTATATGGATTCAAGGAAGCGTCTGCATATATATCCTCCTGATCGTTTGTCCAAGTAATATAGTTGCTGTTGCTTATAAAATATTCTTCATCTAACTCATACTTAGCATAGTAAGTAAATACTCCATTGGTTGCAACCATAGGAAAACTTATTGGGCGAGTCAATTCTTCATCATAACACCAACAAACGAAGTCATACCCTGGTTTTTGGGCATCATAAAATTTAGAAGAATCTAAACTTTCTCCTGGAGATAAAACAATATCACTTGGTCCTGTTCCACCCCATGTCTCAAAAGTCAGAGTGCAAACACCAATCGAACATCCATTGAACACAACGATTGCAGGAAACACAACCAAGGCAACAAGTAAAAACATAAAATATTTTTTCATATCCCCCTCCTATGATTTTATCATATCATTTTTCTAAAAATAAAGTCAACTTTTTAAAGGTTATAAACGGACTTTATCAAATTTTCTCTTTACTTGACAAAATATATTTTACATGATAAAATAACATAATAGTGAGGTAAAAATGAGAATAAAAAAATCACAACCTGTAAAATATGAAGATATTCAAACTTTTAAAGGAATTCCGGAAGAATGTTATTTTAAGGAGATTGCGAAACTTGACGAAGCAATACGAAAAGAAACTTTTCAAAATCAAATTGCCGAGCAAAAATCAAAAGAGGTTTCCAAAACTTTTATTGTTGGAACTGGCATTTTAAAATCAGAGCATACCCCAGCAAAGCCTACTACTGAAAAAATTTGGGATTGCTCTGTCATTTTGGAAGTTGCAAGGGGAACAGACAAAAATTATGCAGAAGACTATGTTGAGCAAGTTAAAAATGGAAAAAGAAAGTTTCAACAATCTAAAAGATATTTTGTCAACGAATATTCAGATGAACAAGATGCAAGCCAAAAATTTTTAGACTGGCTGAACAGTCCTCATGCAGCAAAAATTATTGACCAATACAAATCACGCGAAAAATAAAAGACTTTTCAATCAAAAAGTCTTTTTTCTTTATTTAATTAGTTTCCTTATCGCAGAAATATGAATATGTCCCAATGAGAAATAAATATTCATTTGAAAACCATAGGCACTTACTTTTGTCTTATAAAATTTTTATATTCCGTTTTGTAGCCTGCTTTCACGCCGTTTTCAGCATCACGCAACCTGCTTTTATCTTCATTTTTTAAAATTACAGTTGGTTTGTCAGCCTCCATTGCTCTTCTATCAACAACTGAATAATTTGCATCTTCTTGACATTGCGGCGTGTATTCCTTCATAATTTCCGATACAAAAAGTCCTATATCCTCTTCAGCAACACCATAAACTATGTCTATTTTCGCACCACTAATCTCATCCTTTATTGCTGAACCAAAAATGTAGATTTTTGTTTTCGCTGGCAACTTTGGATGACGAAAATCGCCCAATCCGTCAGCACAACGCAACTTTTTTCTAAACTCTTCTTCAGAAATAATACCCTCTTCTTTCAACAATTTCAATTTGTTACGCTTTGGCTGCACAACCCTTATTTGAAATGGCAAAGAATTTGCAGTGTTTGCATAGCGCATTGAAGGAGCATTTCCATAATCAACTGCAGTTTGTATTCTCTGAACCTTAGTCACAAATGACATGTCACTTTTAAGCACAATCTCGTCAATTGGAATTTCTATCCAATTCTTTTTATCACCCAACACTTTCCAATCAGACTGTGGTTTATACATCGTGTTATGACACCAATATGTAAAATTGCTTGGGATAAATATCTCAGGCATATTCCTCAAAAATTGCAACTTTTTCTCTTGGCTTTCTGTAAGCATAACAACCCCTTAAAAAGCGTTTTCAATGTGATTTAAAATCTTATCGTCCAGCACCTCGATGATATCAAAGCGACAATCCGAATAATATTTATGCTTTGTCACCAAATATAACTCTGCAATGCGTCTGATTTTTTGCTGTTTGCGAAAATCAACCGCCTCATAGGGTCTTCCAAACTGAAGCGTAGTCCGACTTTTAACTTCAATAAAAATCAAAACCCCTTTATCAATCGCAATTATATCAATCTCACCCAATTTGTTTTTGTAATTTCTTTCAACAATTTGAAATCCTTTTTTATGCAAAAACTTCGCTGCCAAAATTTCCCCAGCATCACCCTTGTTTTTGTTTTGTACTTTTAGAATGTCTTTATTTTGTCCAAGCATTAATCCATTCCTTTTTCATCAAACAACACTTCTTTTGTATCTTCTTTATCATTTGTCAGCATTTTCTCAACAATTGTAATCGTCTTTTTGTCGCAATCAAGTTCACATTCCACGCCATAAGGAATAATATTGATTGGCTGTGCGTGACCAAAATTCACATTGTAAATAATTGGAAGTTCTGGTCTAATCTGTCCGACAACTCGCTTATAAACCTCTTTGTATTCTTCAAAATATTTCTCTTCTTTTGGCTTTCCAACAATTATTCCATTAACCCTTTCAATAACCCCTTTATCAATAAAAGCCTTTAACATTTTTTCAAGATTTTCTGGTGTTGGAAAAAGTTCAGAAGTCTCAACAAACAAAATCTTATTTTCCCAATCAGCCGCAGAAGGAAATAAATCATATTTTTCAGCAAGAATTTTTTGCTCTTCAGCAACTTTCAGCATCTCTTTTGTTTCTTCTTCATTTTCACTTTCATACCACTTATGGTCATAAACACCCAGCAACGCACAAAGAGATTCAAAACAGCCACCCAATAGTCTGCCTCTGACTTTCCCGTTCCCTTGCAAAACTTGATAGCCTTTCTCATCTGGAAGCGTCTTTTTCAATACGTTGATATTTTCTTCCATCCACCATACCGTTTCTTTTGACCAAACTGGACTTGGCTTAATTTGATATGTATCATCAGAATTAAAAAGTACTTTTTTTACAGCATCTCTTTCATAGTCAAACATCTTCACATATTCGCCAAAATTACACATAATGCATGGTCCATAAAATGAAGTAACCCCTGCTTTATAAAACATCAAATGGTTAACCGTAGAATCAGAAAACCCCATAAAAATCTTAGGATTTTGCTTTATTACATCAAAATCAATGTAAGGCAGCAGCCTGTATGTTTCTTCTCCACCAATCGCACAAATAATCGCTTTAATCGACTTATCTTTCAGAGCGTTCATCAAATCTTCCGCTCGTGCCTGTGGATGATTAAACAAATAATCCGCCCCTTTCAACGCGTTTGGCATCGCAACAACCTTAAGACCAAATTCATCTTCAAGCCTTTTCTTTGCGATGTGATATTTATGTATAAATTTTGGTTCGCCAAGCATACCACTTGAAAGAGAAACAACTGCAACTTTGTCGCCCTTTTTAAGTTTTTGTGGCTTAATCATCTGTTTATCATTTTTCATCAAATCACCTCTCAAAGCAAATATTCTAAGCAATCAGTCCAATGTCAATTTGCCAAGACGCCCCTTACGAAAATCATCAATGATACTTCGTGCGGCACGCTCAACATCAATTTCACTTCCGTTTGTAACATATTTACGCAAAACAGCAACATCCTCAGGCGTTTTCGCACCCTTGTAACGCTCCTCAATTGTTTTTGGATAGGTCTTTCTCATAAGATTTAAAAACTCTTGCGAAAGTTCAACGAAGTCAAGAATTTCATCCCTAACACTTCCAACATATGCAAGTTTTTTTGCTACTTCTTGGTCTGCAATGTTTGGATAAAGTGTTCCAGGTGTGTCATAAACCTCAATTCCATCGCCTATTGGAAGCCAAAGCCCACGCTTTGTAACCCCTGCTTTATTCCCTGTAACTGTCTTTGCTTTTTTGCATAAATTGTTTACCAAAGTACTCTTGCCACAATTTGGAATGCCAACAACCATCGTTCTGATTGTTGCCTTAACTCCTTTTGCTTTATACTTTTCAATCTTTTTCGCAGCAAGTTTTTTAATTTTATCAGTTAAAACATTCGACTTGCCAGAAAGTGTACTATTGAAAAACAAATAGTCAGAATTTTCATTTCTAAACTGTGGCAAAAGACCTTTAATCTTTTGTTCATCTGCAAGGTCAATTTTGTTGAAAACATAGAGTATTGGCTTATTTTCAGTCAATTTATTTAGGCTTGGATTGATTGAAGACAATGGAATGCGTGCGTCAAGAATATAAGTTACAACATCAACTTTTTTCAGTTGTTCACTTATATCTTTAAGTGCTTTATTCATATGTCCAGGAAACCAATTTATTTTCAATTAAGACCCCTATGTATACACTAGCTTGTGTGATATGATACATAATACGCCTTATGTTGTGTATTACGCATTAATCTTTATTACATCACAAATTAAAAATCACTACTATTCCAATAAATCACTTCTCAATTTTTTCGTTCTTTGCAAACTCTGCTCTTTTCTCCATTTGTCAACTTCTTGATGATTTCCAGAAACAAGCACATCAGGAACTTTAATCCCCTGAAACTCTTGTGGCCTTGTGTATTGAGGATATTCCAAAAGACCATTTGAAAAACTTTCATTTTCTAAACTTTCCTTTGAAATTACCCCTTCGACAAATCTTGACAAACTGTCAATAATCACCATTGTAGGCAATTCACCACCAGTAAGCACATAGTCACCTATTGAAATTTGTTCAATTGGAAAAAGTTGAAATAATCTATCGTCAACTCCCTCGTAATGACCACAAACAAAAATCAAATGCTCGCATTTTGAAAGTTCTTGCGCCTTTTTTACACAAAAAGTGCTTCCAATTGGAGATGGAAAGATTATTTTACTGTCTTTTGTATAAACAGAATTTATGGCATCAAATAAAGGCTGAACAGTCATCAACATGCCTGCCCCACCGCCGAAAGGATAGTCATCACACTTTTTGTGCTTATCCTTTGAAAAATCACGAATATTGATTAGATTAAATTCCAAAATTCCGCTTTCAACCGCTCTTCCCAAAATACTTGTTTTAAGTGGTTCAAAGGCCTCTGGAAACAATGTCAATATATCTATTTTCATTCTTGGCTTACCTTCGCCCCTTCATATTCTTTTCTGATCACAGAAATTTGTCTGTTGTGCGTCATAAAAATTTGTTTCTTGAATGGAACTTCATAGATATGGTCATTTTCTTTAATAATCAAAATATCATCAAAGCCATAATTTGTCACATCCACAATTTGTCCAACATAAATGTTGCCTTCGTCATAGATGAGTGTTCCAATCAAATCATCAATCAAAAAGTCGTCAACAGCAAGTTTGTCAAATTCTTCTTTTGTGATATAGATAAATTTGTTGCGATAATTTTCCGCAACATTTCTGTCAACAATTTCATTAAACATAACATACGCATAGCCCAATCTGAAAGTTGCACTTTTGAATGGGCTTGGTTTTCGTTCAATAAAAAGTTCATGTTTACCATTAAAAATCGCAGGAATATCGATTAAGGGAAGAATTTTCACTTCCCCCTTGATACCCTGCGGTTTAATGATTTTTCCTACGCAGACGAACTCCATCTTAGTCCTCAAACTTTACGAAAACTTTTTTATGAGATTTCGCACCGACTGATTTCATAACCGTTCTAATACTCATTGCAGTTCTTCCGTTCTTGCCAATAACTTTGCCAAGGTCATCAGACGCAACTTTCACACG